>JAADHT010000173.1 GCA_013151705.1 Kiritimatiellota bacterium
TGAATTGTCCCTTTTTAATATTCACCGGCTTCCCGGTCTCTCCGCAAGCCAGCAATAAATCGGTCTGTCTGCAGAGGAAGGCGGGAATCTGCAATATATCCGCCGTTTCCGCGATTTTCATCGCTTGCGACGGCAAGTGGACATCCGTCAACACCGGCACGCCGAATTCGCGTTTGATTTCCGCGAGTATCGCGAGCCCCTCGTCGAGCCCTGGTCCGCGGTACGACGCGACCGACGACCGGTTGGCTTTATCGAATGACGCTTTAAAGATGTATGAGACACCTTTTTTCGCGCAAAGTTCCGTCATGAATCCGGCGATTTCGCGACAAACCTCCAAACTCTCGGCGACGCAAGGTCCGGCTATGAGCACCATGTCCCCGCCGCCTATTTTCACGCCGTTCGATATTTCAATTTTTTTCGTAACAATCATTAAAATTATTCCAAATACGGTTGCGGGTAAAAAATTTTGAGAGGCGCGGTTTCCGCTTCACATCTCAGGCACCACGAATCACTAAAAACGGGTGGGCGGGGACGCTTCGCCCTACTTCACCGACTTCACTTCGATATTCGATATTCCTTCCCCGTCTCAGGCGGCGCGAATAATTAAGATGGGCGGGCGGGGACGCTCCGCCCTACTTCACCGACTCTCCGCAACTATTCTTCGAGCTTCCTCCAGATCCTCAGGCGTGTCTATGCCGATAGTGTCCTCGCTTGTTTTCAGCACGTGAATGACCACTCCATTCTCCAACGCCCTCAACTGTTCCAGCTTCTCGCATTTCTCCAAAGGCGACTGTGGGAACGAGACTATTTTAGCGAGAGTCTCGCTCCTGTAGGCGTAGATTCCCCAATGCAGCAATATTCCGCAATCCTCGCCTCCATCTCTCAAATACGGAGTGGCGGCGCGGGTGAAATAGAGCGCTTCGGCGATTCTTCCACCATCAGTACTCGCCGGTGTCGCCACGACGACTTTGACTTTGTTGGGGTCGGTCTCTATCTCCCCCCGCCTTTTCTCGACGGCTATGGTTCCCATTTCAATGCTTTCATCACTCAACATCATATCGATCAATTGATCGACGACGCCGGGATGCACCAGCGGCTCGTCTCCTTGGAGGTTGACCACGATGTCAAAGCCCCCGCTAGTCTCCGACACGCTTCGCAGCGCCTCGTGGATTCTATCGGTGCCGGACGGATGGTCGGGCGAGGTCATAACGAATTTTCCTCCGAAATCCGCGACAACGTCCGCGATTCTAGCGTCGTCGACGGCGACCCAGACCTCGTCCGCCTTTGTGCGGGACGCTTTTTCATAGACCCATTGGACAATCGGCTTTCCATCCAGGTTGGCGAGCAATTTGCCTGGGAATCTGGTGCTTTCATATCTCGCCGGAATCACCACGACAACTTTTTCATTCGACATTCTGCACCTGCTCTCTGATTTTCTCCAGTTCCGTTTTGAACGACACCACCAGATGTGTCGTGTCGCAATGCGCGGCCTTCGTGCCGAGTGTGTTTATCTCGCGTTGCATCTCTTGAATCAAAAACTCCATCGGGCGTCCGACCGGATCATCGGAATCAAGCATCGACTCAAACTGGTTGAGATGGCTTTTCAACCTTGTCAACTCCTCCGAGGCGTCGTGTCTGTCCGAAAAAATAACCACTTCTTTGAGCACTCGCTCGTCATCAGCCGCCAGTTCAAGTTCCGCCGACTTGAGATTGCTCAACAACCTGTTTTTTTGCGATTCGGGAATCGCATCGGCCAACGGCGCTATTGATTCGAGCAATTCCGAAAGGATTTTCAGCCGCGAGTCTATGTCTTTTTTAAGTCCGGCTCCCTCAGCCGTCCGGAAGATCAGAAGAGACAGCATCGCGGATTCCGCGACTTTCGCCAAATCCGCTTCGGAAACAAGCGATTCAGGAGTCTCCTCCTCAATTACGCCCGGAAGAGCCAATATGCTGTTGATATCCACATTTCCCGATAGGTCGAGCCTTCGTTTAAGCTTCTCAATCTGTTTTTTGTACGCCGCCGCCAATTTTCCGTTGACTTTGAAGGTCGCTTCCAGCGCGCCTCCGGTGGCTGCCGTTTCGAATTTCACGAAAACCGCGCCTCTCGAAAGGTGATTGGATACGACTCTCTTCACACTTCCCTCGAATCTAACCAAGCCGACGGGAAGTTGTACGCGCGCGTCCAAATGTTTCTTGTTGTAGGAATGCGCTTCGACGCGAATGATTATATCGGCGTCCGTCGTCAGTTCAGCGTTGCCAAATCCAGTCATGCTTTTCATTTCGAAGCTCTTTTCATACGACGTTTTCTTCTTTTTTTGATGGTGTCGCTGGTGACTTTGTTTTTCGAGTTTTCCTGTTTTTTCTTTTCGTCATCTATTTTTCGATATCTTCTGACAATTGACCTTATGGGATACCAGTCTTTCAACTGCTTTTCGCCGAATCCCACTATAATCAATGATTTTCCGTCCAAATCATCCAAATTCCATACGAAACACGTCTGCGCGAAATCCAATTTGGATCCCCCGCTCTCCTGTACGAAAATGATCTGTTGCTGAACTTCCGGTTTCGTGAACTTGATTTGATGAATGCTTTTCTCGGAAAAATCGGGATATTGCTCCATGGCGTAAAGCCTGGCTTCCTTAATGGCCGCCAATTTGTAATTGGTTGAACATCCGGCGAGCAACAAACAAAAAACAGCGAATGAAACTGTGAGACGGGTCATTTCAAAATCCTCTATGAATGTTGTTCGGCTTTGTCCCCCCGCCAAACAATTAAACGCATACTCTCAAAAAATCATTTCGGCCCGTACCTCCGGTGCCGAAGCGCCAACCCATTCGAAAAGAGTATAGCATGGCAATCCAATCCTACTACCCCGCCAAAGCCTAAATCAGAAACAAAATCCCGCTCACGTTTTAATGCGTCGGTTTCTCCGCTGGACGAGCATACAGGCTCGTCCCTACTATCCGCTGTTTCCTCCCTCTCTCCATAGTACATTCGCTCACTGTTTTCCGCTTACTGTTCACTTTTTCAAGGCGCGAGAAGGGGAGGGGGGGAGACCTTGATTTTTATGTAGGGGCTCCTTTTTTTTATCGACATCAGATTCAATTCCACGTAAATCACGAATTCCTTCGGTTCCGTCAATTTCATTTTCGCTACGAACGGCAGAAACTTGTCCACATATACTGAATTTCCGGCATCAAGCTGAAGCGGCATTCGTTTCGGTTTCGCCGGAATCACGGGGGAGACCAGATGCCAATCCTCTTTTTCGGGTTTTTTCATACCCTTTTTCCAAGGTGTGTAGTATATTTTCAGATTGAACTCCTCCACCATGAACCATTCGTGGATGAGAAGTGGTTTTGAAGAGAGGTTTTTTATTCTGAAGGTCATTTTCGGGGTTTCACGCGCGATGAAATCGCGCTCGTAGGAGACGCACTCGATTCTGATGGAGTATTTCTTTATTTTCGGGAAATAAAGCTTGTCGAACTCGTCCGCTTTCTTCTTCGAGATCGTACCACTAAAAACAACCGGAACCGTTAATGTGGAAATCAACACGCATAAAAGTGATGAGGCGGATGGTCTCATTTCAGGATCCCTCTTTGTCTGACGACCTCGAAAAGGGCCACGCCCGTCGCCACCGAGGCGTTTAAACAAGGCACTTTTCCCAGCATTGGTATGGAGACCAGGTGATCGCAGGAGTCGGCTGTCAAGCGACGAACGCCGTCGGCCTCGCCGCCTATGACAATTCCGGTCGGACAAGTCAAATCAACGTCGTACAAGGATTTTTCCGCATGGTCCGAAGTGCCCACAATCCAAATTCCGGCGTCTTTCAGTCTTTTCAAGGTGCCAGCTAGATTCGTGACTTGGTGGAACGGCACGCTTTCGGCCCCGCCGCAGGCTATCCTGCGGACGGTGTCGGTCAACGAGACGGCGCGGTCCTTCGGAACCACCACCGCGTCGACACCGGCCGCGGCGGCGGTTCTGAGGCAGGCTCCCAAGTTGTGTGGGTCTTGAATGCCGTCCAAAATCAAAACCAAAGGAACGGAACAATTTTCAAGACGTTCGAGAAGATGTTCCTCATTGCCGACTCGCAGTCTGACGCTTAAATCGGCATGTCTGTTTTTTCGAGCGCCGTTTTTCGTTTTTCTCCTCATCGTGGTCCACCAACTATCCGCTTTTCGACGCCGTGTTTGTTTTCGGAGCGGTTCCTTTCTCTCTGATGGCCGTCAGAATTTTTTTCTGTAACGCCTGATCACTCGCTATGGTCGCTTTAGTGGGTTCGCGGCCTTGTCCAAGCTGCTCGCTCCCGAAAGAGAACCAGGAACCGCGTTTTTCAACTATACCCATATCCAAAGCGACATCGAGAATCGAGCCGGATCTTGAAATACCCTCGTTGTAGTTGATGTCGAATTCGGCTATGCGGAACGGGGCGGCCAATTTGTTTTTCACGACTTTCACTTTCGTGCGATTGCCGATGACCTCTCCCAAATTGTCTTTGATGGCCCCTATACGCCTGATGTCCAACCTTATGGACGCGTAGAATTTCAGAGCGTTGCCGCCTGTGGTCGTTTCGGGATTTCCGAACATCACTCCGATTTTCTGACGTATCTGGTTCGTGAAAATGACGCAGGTTTTGCTTTTGCTTATCGCTCCCGTGATTTTCCTCAAGGCCTGTGACATCAGGCGCGCCTGCAAGCCCATGTGCGAATCGCCCATTTGTCCCTCTATCTCGGCGCGCGGCACCAAAGCGGCGACGGAGTCGATGACCAGGACATCCACCGAATTGCTTCTGATCAGGGATTCGGCTATATTCAACGCGTCTTCTCCGCAGTCTGGCTGTGAGATCAAAAGCTCGTCAATGTTCACTCCTATTTTCACAGCGTATAGCGGGTCTATCGCATGCTCGGCATCGATTATCGCCGCCAAACCGCCGGCTTTCTGGGCGTTGGCGATGACATGAAGGCAGAGCGTGGTTTTTCCGGAGGATTCCGGTCCGTATATCTCCACGACTCTGCCGCGGGGAATCCCGCCGATGCCTAGCGCCATATCCAACGCCAAAGCGCCGGTGCTGATTGTGGGCACATCCACGCGCATGCTGTCGTCGCCAAGCCGCATAATGGCTCCCTTGCCGAATTCCTTTTCAATTTGTCCGATGGCGATGGCGAGATTTTTTTCCTTTTTAGGATCCATTTGAGTTTTCGTCGTTTTCGTTTCAACCGTTTTTGTTTCGGCCATGGTTCCGCTCCCTTTGTTGCAAGCAACCGCTTGTATTTTTTCCGCTACCTGAATTTACAATTACCAAAGAGTCTGTTCGATAAGATGTCGCAAATACGCGGACACTTGTGCGAGCAGGTGGCTACTATAACATATGTCGCCGAATTAGCGAGTGCGCTATTGTTGAATCCTATGGAATTCAACAATTTTTTCCCGTTAAATGGGATTTAAGCATGAACACCATTATTAGCGCGTAAACAGCGATCCGCGTCTAACCAGCTGCCGGAATGTAAATGGAGAAGGTCGTGCCCCGCCCAACAGCGCTGTTGAGGATTATCCTTCCGTTTATTTGTTTGACGATGGTATAGACCGTCGCCAATCCCAACCCTGTTCCGTTCGACTTGGTTGTGAAATAGGGTTCGAAAACCTTCTCACGAGTCTTTTCGTCCATTCCCGGTCCGTTGTCCGATATTTCCAGCATAATATATTCCCCGACAGGCAAATTCAATTGTTCGGCATAGACGGCGTGAAGCTCCAATTTCCAAGTTCTGATGACTATTTCGCCTCCATTGGGCATCGCGTCGTACGCGTTGACCGCCAGATTCATCATTATTTGATCCAACTTCGATTGTGATATGCGGACTTCAGGCAAATCGTGGGCGAGATCGAATCTTATGGACACTGATTTCGGTTTCGTTTTTTTGAGCATTTTAATGGTTTGTGTCAGGTTGTCGTTTATTGCGCAGGTTTCGGATCTCGTCTTTGGAGTTCTCGAGAAGGATAGAAGTTGCTCCGTCAGCGTGGCCGCTTTGCTCAGAGCGCGGCGCAGGATGTCCAGATCCTCCAAATCAGGATTTTTGAGCCTTATAAGGTCGACGCATCCCATCATAGTCGCGAGGTAGTTGTTGAAATCGTGGGCGACGCTGTTGGTCACGGTGCCTACGACCTCCATTTTCTGGGATTGAATCAGAGACGCTTCCAAAGCCAATCGCTCGGTGATGTCATGCATTATGCCGTTGACTCCGCTGACCGCTCCCCCCTCGTCAAACACCGGAAAGGCGCTGATGGAGCAGGTTTTGGGAGGCGCATCCGAAGCGCAGTGGATAGCGACTCTCAACGCATGAAGCGGTTTGCCTGTCGAGACGATATGGTTGAACGCGTTCTCGAATGAGTCAACCGAGTCCGCTGTCAGTGTCTCCAGTATTTTCTTCCCAAGCAGATTGGTGGCGTCACAATCCTTGATGCTGGGGGACACGCGCAGAAAAGTGAAGACTCCGTCTGGGTCCAACTCGAAAATGATGTACGGCAGCGCTTCAAGCATCAGCGACACTCTCGAGTTGGCGGCGGAGAGGGAGGCGCGTTCCGCCTCCAGTGCTTTTTCCAAAGTGATTGTGTGCTGGCGCACGAAAAGCCATCTGATCAAGGCGAGGGAGCCTATGACGATAAGAAAAAAAACAATTGGTATGCCATACGTCAGGACGCGCCACAATTCTTCTCTAGGCAGGATGGGTCCGTCGGGCGAGTCAATGCATATTATCCACCGTTGTCCCGTTGGCAGATACAGGAACGAGTAGGATATGAGATGAATCGAGTCCCTCCCGGAATCATCCGTCATTTTATGCGAGATGAATCCTCTGCTGTTGGAAGGGGCGTTCTCCAATATTATGGATTGCAGAGACCGTGAGGTGGAAGGGGACGTTGAATAGAGGGATGTTTTGTCTTCGTCGAATATGTGGATGTTTGCGTTTTTGTTTATCTCCAGGTTGCCCGTCAGAAAAGATAAGAGAGCGTCGAAATTCACGAGATACGTCAACGCTCCTTTGTAAGTGCCGTCTTCGCTTGTCAAGGGGGTGGCTATTGCTATTGTCTCATATCCCTGAACGGCGTTGAAGGGAGAACTGATAACTGGTCTGTTCGTTTTCGCCAATCGCCTGTTATGGGGTTGGAACGAAAGATCCGATCCCACCTTGTCGGATTCGGGTACTGTGTGGAGAAGTTTCATTTCAGGCGATATCAAGCTGACGGCGGATACGAAATGATTTTTGAGAACGGCGTCTATGACTTTCATCTCGCGTTTGACGGCGGGAGTCGCGGCGGCCTCGTTATAGGTGGAGGTGAAAAGTTTTTGAGAGTCGAGTAATTGAGTGAAATAATGCTCCAGGAAACGCGTGATTGTTATCAGATCGCGTTCGGATCTGCGTTGTCTGAAAGCTGTTGAGTTTTCCTCGATTGAGAAGAACAGCAAAAGGCACAAAAGAACGGTGGCCAGCCCGGCGACGGTGAAGATCAAAGTCAACACCTTGTCGGTGGTTGGATTCCAATGTGCGTGTTTCATTTTTGTGGCGTTCATCTAAATATCCAAAGCGTTCAAATTCTCCGAACCGTTCACATTATACGTTGAAACGTGTGAAACCGTTCTTTTTATCAAACCGGTCAGCACGTTTCCCGGACCGAACTCCATAATGTTCAAGATTCCGGTGTCCACAAGCGTATGCACGCAATTCTCCCACAATACGCTGCCCGACACTTGACTCACGAGGTTCTTTCGAATTTCATCGGGTGATTTCGTGAATTCTCCCGTGAAATTCTGAGTGATGGGAACCGATGGGACTTTAAGTTCCACATCCGCCAGAATTCCTTCGAATTTCTTGGCGGCGCCGGACATTAATCTCGAGTGATATGCTCCAGCCACTTTCAACATCACCACCTTCCTCAATCCTTTGCTTTTCAGTAACTTCACCGCGTTGGCGACTTTTCCCCGCTCGCCGCTGATTACTATTTGACCCGGAGCGTTGTGATTGGCAATGTCCACTCCGCATTCCTCGCACACCTCATGAATTGCTTGACGCGCTCCACCCAAAACAACCGCCATCCCACCGTCCGTCTCGCGGCAGGCCTCGTCCATCAGTTCTCCGCGTTTCGCTACGAGTTTCAGTCCCTCCTCGAAATCAAAAACTCCGGCTGAGCAGAGAGCCGCGAATTCTCCAAGACTCAGACCGGCCGTTCCGGCGCAGGCGATTTCAGGGTACTTTTCATGGAAGGCGGCGACACAGGCTGAGCTCATCGTGTAGATGGCCGGCTGGCAATAGCGGCTCTCAATCAATTTATCTTCCGGACCATTGAAGCAGAGATCGCTGACGGACCATCCCAAAACGGAGTCCGCGTTTTCGAAAACCACCGCGGCGGCCGTGCTTGATTCGCGGAGATCCGCCCCCATCCCAACCGTTTGGGCTCCCTGCCCGGAAAACACAAACAAAGCTTTCTTCATAATTATCCTTGTCCTTTTTTCATCGATACGTCTTCAAGTCCAATTGAATATTTCAAATTCGGCCTCAACTTCTCCGCATCAAGTGGTCAAACCCGGAATGTCGAATCCTCCGGCCAATTCGCTCATCTTTTCTTTAGCGTTCAATTTCGCCACCTCCAAAGCATTGTTCACGGCGCTCAAAATGGCGGCGGCCACTATTTCCGAGTCTCCGGACTCCACACACTCTTTTTTGATTGTTACCGCGGTTAAGCGCATATCGCAGGTGACCACGACTTCGGCGTTTCCGCAATCGGAAACGCCTTTGACCTCTATTTCAGCCAGCTCATTTTGGGCTTTGCCCATATTCTCCTGCATCTCACGGGCTTTTTTCAACATCCCGGCCATATCTCCCAATTTACCGAACATGTGAAACTCCTTGATGTGAATGGATGCGTACGAACCTTGTTGATGTGAAATATCGGATATCCCGACAGCCCGTTACGTTGTTGCTGACGGAATCCGCGGACTCCTTGTCGAGTAGTGGGAATCTAGCGGTGAAAGATTGAAAATCAAGAGACGGAAGTCGGAAATATTTAAAAATTGAAAATTTCCCTCACAAACAGCGCTCCACCGTTTCCCGCCATCCCGCTAGTAACGCGTCGCGTTTCTTTTCGCTTATATCCGGTTCGAAAGTCCGATCATGTTCTTTTATCGATTTCAGTTCTTCGATGTCCCGCCCGATCTCCACTTTCCTTATATCGACGGTTGTCGCGGATGGAATGAGCTGGGAGCTGATGGCTCGATTGTTGCAGCCGACCACCGAGACGTCCTCCGGGACGCGCAATCCCTTTTTCACCGCTATTCTGTACACGTCAGGAATACAACGATCGTTTTGGCAAAACACTCCGTCGAAGTTCGCCAGCGACACTGTCGTATCCGAAAACAAGGCCGAACCGTACGAAACTCTCGCATCCTCAACTTTGAAATCGTCCGACTCTTCCGCCAGCGACGCGAATTCCCGCCTGCGTCGCGGGGGCGGCGGCACTTACGGAGTTGAGCATGATTTTAAGATACATCTCAGCGTCCGCCTTCCACGTATTGTCTCAGTTTTTCAATCTGCTCGGAAGTCGCTGGAGTTTTGACCGCCGTGACCAATATCGGCAGACTGTATTTGTCAGAATCATCCCAAGGGATATCCACTTCCAGGTTTTTGAATAAATATGTCTCGTCTTTCGAACGGATTATGACGTTGTTCGTTAAAATCCGAACCTCGTAATTGTCGTAGGATGTGCCGACCAATCCTACTGGACGTTTGTTTGGAGCAGAACCGCTGTCGTTGTTTTCCGAAAACGAAGTGCTCGAAATTGAAAGCAGAATGGCGCAAGCGAGCCCGAGCGCGGCATGGATTCTTTTCTTCATTGTTTTCTCCCATCTCGAATGGTAACGTGTATCAAAATATGGCTGGAAAGTAGCTTGTCAAGTGGGTTTAGCGAAAACCGCGGGATCACCCGAAAGAAGTGCCCACCCGAAGGGCTGTGATACCTTTTCGAATAGGGTCTAGTTGGAGTTGGAGGTGGGGGACGGGAGAGTAAAAACACGCGCGGCGCCAAAGATATGGTACCGCGCGTTTTTTGGGCGAAACACTTTCGAGTTGTACTTAAAGCTCGGCTTTGATCTCATCGACCATCTTAATAAAGCGTTTACCGTATTCCACGTAGTTCGAGTATTGAATGTCGGCTTCGGATTTTACCGAGTCGTCGTGGAAGACGACTGCCATGTGGGGCTCGATCGAAATCCCGCCGTCGTAACCGTTCTTGAACAGGTCGGCGACTATTTTCCTTACATGTCCTTGCCCTTCTCCCGGGAAGGTGAATACAGTCTTCTCTCCGTCGAGATATCCATCTTTGATGTGCACATACTCGATCCAAGGCTTCACCGCCTCGTAGAACTCCCATGAGTCCTGCATTTTATGGGGTTGGGGAGTGCGGACATCCGGATCGAATACGGGATTGCCGGTGTCGAAGACGACTTTCATCGCCGGCGAATCGACCGCTTCCATCACCCTGATCATGTGATCGGGCGAACCGGTCGCCCATCCGGAGCAGTTTTCGACGCAGGCTATTATCCCGCCGTCCTCCGCGATTTTCGCGATGGTCTTCATGCGTTTGATCGCTTCTTCGGCGAATTCCTCGAAGCGGGATGTGTCTTTGAGCGGAAAGCTCATCACTCTGGCGAGTTTGATTCCGAGTTCCCGCATTCTCGGGATCGCTTTTCTCATTTCCTCGTAGCTGGCGTCGGGCGGTTCGGTCATCGAGGTCGCCCAGTTGCCCACTCCGCTGCCGAAACAGTTGAACTTGATTCCGGCCTCGTCCAATTTGGCGCATACAGAGTCGAACTCCTCGTCTGTTATCGACGCTAGGTTTCCACTCATAAGAGCGCGCGTCTCGATGTTCGTCCATCCCAATTCTTTGGTGGCCTTGATTTGAACGTCGAAATCCTTTCCCGCCTCGTCGGCGAATCCCGTGTAGTACATTTTTTTCTCTCCTGTTTTTTTCGCCGCCGTTTTTCAGGCGGAGTTTACATAACCAAAATTCCTAATCACGTTTCACGAAGATGGGCGGGCGGGGACGCTCCGCCCTACTAATCACGACTCACCGATTCACGGTCTCGCAGCCTCATTCCACTCCCATCGACTTGAGGTTGTCGAACGATATTTTTATCGACTCGAAAATGTCCTTGTCTCCAAAAGACGAGTCCTGTTCGATAGAATACCAGCGCACGTTGGTTTCCTCGCATGCCTTTATTATCCCGGACCAGTCGAGGTTTCCCTCTCCGATTTCGCAGAACTGCGGAGTGTTGTCCACGATCGCGAAATCCTTGAAATGGACGACCGGCATTCTTCCGGCCACCCTTTTGATCCATTTGACCGGATTTCCGCCGCCGCGCGCGACCCAGTGGACATCTATCTCCGCCTTCATCGTTTTCGTGCGGTGGTAGATTTCCTCCAGATAGATTTTCCCGGTCGCGCATTTCGCGAATTCCGTATGGTGGTTGTGGTATCCGAACATCAATCCCTCCGCTTCGAACTGTTGGGCGGTATCGTCGAGAATTCCCGCGAGTTCCGCGATGCCGTTCTCGCTCCAGTAGTCGTTTCCGGGATGTCCCAAAGCCGTGAAATCGCAGTTCCACAATTTCATCTTCCGCACTATTGCGTCAAAGTTCTCAAGCAGATTCGGCAATGATTCATGAGTGGCGCAGCAATACAGCTTGTGTTTTTCAAGCAACTCTTCGACGATCTCAGGTTCGATCGGACCGATTCCCGATATTTGAATCGCCTCGTATCCTATCTCCCGCACTTTAGCGAGAGTCGCGTCCAAATCCTCGGCTGTCTTGCAGTGCTCCCTCAAATTGTATAGCGTGACCGCTATTTTTGTCTTTGGCGTTTCCATGTCAGATCGCCTCCTGTCTTTAGGTTGTTTTCATAAATGCGGCAAATGTTTTTTTCTTTTACTGCTTGAAGATTGGGAATGGAATATTCAATACTTGCCCGCCTCAGGAGGACTTGTCCACCGTGGTGGATTGAAAATTGGCGGATTTTTAGCCACAGGTTCACTTATTGAAAGACGCCGTGAAATCGCCTTTCAATCCTTTTTCCTCCGGTTTCACGAACGTTGAGTTCGCTATCAGATCGTTAAGCAGGCTTTCGAATTTCGACGAGTCGAGCGGCAACTCGACGTCTTGATTGTTTATGGCCGAGTAGAGCATCGAGTTCGAAAGCTCTATGGAGTTCAAACCCTCGCTCGCCGGAGCGACTAGTTCAGCGCCGTCCAAAATGGCGTCGGCGAAATTCTCGATCACGCGCTGGTGCGCGGACTCCCCGATTTCCATTTCGGGCGGTACGTCCACTTCCCATTTCGGCGGCGAGTCGAACGCGTTTTCACAGGTGTCGATATGCTCCTGCACCGGAATTTCCGTGCGGTCGAATTTTATCGACGAGTTGTTCTCCACCACCAAGCGTCCGCGGTCGCACGCTATCTCCAGCCGATTCGTGCCGGGAAACTCGCCGGTCGAGGTGATGAACACGCCGGTGTGCCCTTCCGGATACTCGCAGAACGCCGTGACATCGTCCTCGACCTCTATGTTGTGGTATTTGCCCAACGCGCAGTACGCTCTGATTTTCGACGGCATTCCGAAAAGCCACTGAAAAATATCCAATTGGTGTGGACATTGGTTCAACAACACGCCGCCGCCTTCTCCCTTCCAGGTCGCGCGCCAGCCTCCGCCGTCGTAGTACGCCTGGGTTCTGTACCAGTTTGTGATTATCCAATTGACTCTTTTGATTTTTCCCAATTCACCGTTTTGAATCAAGTTCTTCACCTTGCGCCAAATACCCATGGTGCGCATTTGAAACATTGCCGCGAATTTCAGTTCGGGATGCTTTTCATGAGCGGCGATCATTCGCTCGATGTCCGCCTTGTGGACGGCCACTGGTTTCTCCGTCAAAACGTGAATGCCCGACTCGAGCGCGGATATTGCGATCGGAGTGTGGAAATAATGCGGAACCGCGATCAACACGGCGTCCGTCTTTCCCGATTCGAACATTTCCTTGTAGTCGTAGAACGCTTCGACACCGTGTTGCTCGGCACGCTCGTCAGCCAGCTCCTTTTTAGCGTCGCATACGGCGGCGAGTGTTGTTTTTTCGCATCGATTGGTGCTGTCGATGTGATTGTTTCCCATTCCCCCAACACCAACCACTCCGATTTTTAGTTCATTCATAAAGAACTCTCCCGTATAAACGGCTTCCGCCGTTTTTCCTTAATCAGTTATTCGTTGTGCCTTGACGCTTCTTCCCACGTGGGGGAGGCGAAGGCGCGCATTATAGCGTTGGCATAAGACTGGCGGGCAAAATGTGATGTCCAACCTCTCTCAAAACAGCGCCGAGACCCTTAAACCAAGCCATAATAT
>JAADHT010000093.1 GCA_013151705.1 Kiritimatiellota bacterium
CGGAACCCTATTGGAGCGGTATGCTGGATCGTTTCATGTCCATGGGCGTGATGACACTCTCCCTGGCCGGCTCGTTCCGTCTGCTCAAGCGCGAACGACTGGAGGAGAGGAAAGCCAGCGTCTACGCCGAGGCAATGTCGTCAAACGACATTCCGGCACCTGTTATGGATTCAACGATGGTGAAAATAATGTTTTGGGCGGCGTTCCTCTTTCTTTTCGCCTATCTCCAATTCGAGGCGCATTCCTTCTGCGGCGCGTACTACCCGCCATTGAGGTTGACGGTCATATCGTTCGTTTGGTTGGCGGCGATGCTCTACCTCATTGTGAGACGTTCCGAACTGGGTTCCACCATCTGGAATATCTTAATGCTCTTCATGGCCGCGTATCTGGTCAAGCTGTTGTTTTTCGATCTCCCGTTTTGGGATTTCTCGTTTTCGCGTTTCGTCTATGCCGGCGACTACAGCTACGAAGCCGGCCTTATGCGACTTTTAGATTTCATTCCATCGGTTCTCTTCTTCGCGTACGCGGCATTTGTTTTCCGCCAAACATTGAAAGGCGATGGAGGGATGTCGCTCTCCTTGGATCAGATATTCGGCGCCTCGTCTATCATTCTACTTTTCCTATATGCGACTTTCGAGGTGAACTCTTTTCTTTCCTGGAAGGCTCCAGGCTTCAGGGCCGGCGGGATTTCCATATTGTGGAGCGTTTTCGCGATAGCGTTCATTCTAACCGGAATGTTGAAGCATTTGAAGATTTTCCGTTATTCCGGATTGGCGCTTTTCATCGTAGTCGTCGCGAAGGTCTTCTTTTCCGATCTCGACCAACTCGACCAACTCTACCGCATAGTGGCCTTCCTGGCTTTGGGATTGATAATCCTGGCGGCGGCGATCCTGTACGTCAAATTCAAAACGGTTTTCGAAAATAAACCGGAGGAGAAGCGATGACGATGAATATTTTCTTTAATGAAAAAAGAGGCCTGCGGAATCTCGCATGTCGGTTGGGCTTGTCGTTCGCCTTTTTATTGTTGATGGGTCTCTCGGCGTCAGCCGAAAACATCACAAACAAATTGGAGTACATGAGAGAAATCGAGCGTTGCGAACAAAAATCCGCGGTGGCGGCGGTTCGACTCGATAAAACGGTCTACGCCCGCATCGGCGGTTTCCGCGAGATTCGCGTGATCTCCGGAGAGAATTCGGAGGTCCCTTTCAGAACGCGGCTTTCGCGCACGTCGAAAACAAAGGTGGTGAAAACCTCGAAATCCGCCAAGATAATATCGTTGAAACGGCTGGTCGGCAACAAAATAGAGATAATCGTCAAAAACTCGGACGATAAACGTCGTCCGGTCTCTCTGACCATCCGCGCGCGCAACCGCGACTACGACAAGAAAATATCGGTCTTCGCCTCCGTTTCGCCTTCCGGCGAATGGTCTCCCTGCGGAGCGGAACAGTCGATTTTCGACTATTCCGCGATAATCGCGCTTTCCAACAATACAGTCAACCTCTCCGGCTCCTGCAGCGGCCGGTTTTATAAAATAGCAATTTCGAATTTTTCCGAGAGCAAACGCTCGAAAAGAATGGAGCTGATCAGGGAGCGGCGTTCGAACCGCGAGTTCAGCGAGATCAAAAAAGAGACTCGGTTCAACGAGAATCTTAAAATAGACGCCGTCGTCTTCAATTACGAGAAGAGAATCAGCGTGGAGCGGACACCCGTCCGGGAATCCGCTGAATCCGCGATTATCGCGAATTCAGTGAGGAAGAAAAACACTGTCGTTGTTTTGGAGACGTATCGTCAGCCAATCGTTCGAATGACACTCGACACGCCGTCAATCAATTTCACCCGCGGTTGGGAGCTGTTCTCCTCCGACAACCGGAAGAATTGGACTTCGATCGCATCCGGACAGATAACGAAAATCCGTATCGGAAACTACGAGAAAACCGCGATGACGCTGAATTTCCCCGAAAACCGCGGTCGCTATCTGAAACTCGTCGCGCGCAATCTCGACGCGCCGCCGATAGAAATCTCAGCCGTCGAATGCTTCAGAAACGCGTATCTCGCGGAATTCATCGTTCCGGCCGCCGGCGGGAGCGATCTCAAGCTATACTACGGCGGAGACGTTCCGGAACCGCGGTACGACATCGACGCTATTCTCGCGGGAATCTCCACCAACGCCGCTCCGCTCTTCTTGAGATTGGGATCTGAAAAACCCAATCCCCAATACAATTCGGAAAAGAAAGCCGAATCGTTTTGGAACAGCGAAGTATTCATGTACAGTGTCATAGGAGTCGTCTGCGTTTTTCTCGTCGTTCTGCTCTTTTCCGGATTCAGGAAAATCTCCGATGTCCCGGACGGCGATTAGCCGGTTTTACTCACCTTTCGCCTGTTCCAAATTGGAATTCAATTCGAGACAGGCGAAAAAGATTAGTGTGAATTAGGGTCGATTAGTGGTAAAAAAAGAAAATAAGGTTCCGGGCAATACCACCCATTTTTCCACCAAGCAACTTTTCAGTACACCCCATTCCCATTCCCAAACGAATCCATTTCCCCATATCCCTCAAAAAAACTAAAACCAAAATCAGGCGTTTTTCTGATTTTTCGACTTTGGCATGGTGTACGGGGTGGAAATATCAGAAAAATTAGTCGAGCCATTTGAACCGTTCGGCAAATACCGAACAGTTCAAGTGGCGAATGACAGCAAAATATTATTCTTCCAGTAAATTAGAGTCGTCTTTGTCAAGATCAAGATAATTATGTTTTGAAATAACGCTTCGTCCCAACTCTTTTTCAGTCTCTCTTCTGGCGTTGCCAGCTACTTTACCGCCTCTAGCCGCGACCTTTTTACTTTTACTGAAAGAGTCAGGTTTTTCTTCCTTGGAAATTTCAGTTGTCACGCGTTCGCCAAGCATTGAAAAAATAAGCTCCAAATCGTCCATGTTGTCGCGCAGATTCATTTTTGATTTTTCAGGAATGTTTTTTAACTTTCTATAATCGCTTGGAGTCATACCAAAGGTGGCTTTGGATATTTCAGCAGTCAAAATAGCAAAATCA
>JAADHT010000064.1 GCA_013151705.1 Kiritimatiellota bacterium
TCTTGATTATTGACATAGGAGATTTTATTTGCGTGCCTCCCTTCGAAAAAGTTAGAAGCCTATGAGTCAATTCGCGGGCTTTTCTGGCGGCGTTCTCCGCGCTGTCCAAATACGACATTAGATGATCGTCTTTTTTTATTTCCAATTTGGCTAGGGAGATATTACCCAAAATTCCGACCAAAACGTTGTTGAAATCGTGCGCTATGCCTCCCGCCATTACTCCCAATGACTCCAGCTTTCCGGTTTTTATCCGTTCAAGCCTTAAACGATCCAGCTCTTTTTCGTTTTGAATCTTCTCTATCGCTTGTGTTATGTCTCTCACCACTTCGCTGAAAAGCGATGTTATCTCGGGGTCTTTCACCTCTGAAACAGGAATGGACGCCGCGAAGAGTCCCAGAAATTCGTCTTTGACGATCAGCGGCAGCACTAAAGTTCCATGGATCAGACGATCGTCTTTCCAATGGAATTCCCGAAGCACGCAACTCGAACATTCCTCCCGCTCCTCTATCACCACGAAATCTTTAGTTGCGACGCAGAGTTTAGCGCAATCAGTGAGTTCACCGGAAATCATCCGCCGCTTGAACGCGTCGAAGTCATCCGATCCAAGTCCGGACATCGAGGCCGTTTTTACCGTTTGGCCGTCGGGTTCGAAGAGAATAACGCCGAAACGAAGCCGAATGGACCAACAAGGTTCTCGCAGGCTCCATCAAGAAGACGCTCCGCGGATGTCTCCTGTGTTATCAACTGGTTTATATCGCGTATGCCTTTCAGAATGGAATTGAGGCGTTTGACGCGTTCGTTCTGCCTGTGTTGGTTGGTGATGTCCCTGGCGGAGGAAAGCGCTCCGGACACGTTTCCGTCCTCGTCGAACAACACTCTACAACTCCAGGAGAGCAGTCTATGTTCACCATCGCACCGTCTCTGCCAAGAGAGATAGCTTAATGAATTCGTCTCGTTTTGGAATGGTGGTTCTTCCCGCTTCAGCGTCCCGTCATCGAGATCTTCCACGAGAAAATCATCCGCCTTCATCCCTAGAACATTCGGCCCGAAAAAGTCGAATCCGATTTCGTTCGCCCATGTGTACACGCGGTTCTCGTTCGTCAACCTCCATCAGAATTTCGGGAATGGCTCCGAGGATGGCGGAGTTTCTGGCGGATAGGCGTTGGAGTTCCGTCTCGGCGTTGCAAGTAGATGAGATGTCGCGGAGAAAACAGCGGTTGCGTATGAAATCGCCGCCGTCGGATTTTTCGAGTATGCCGTCGACGAGAAATTGAACGGGGTGTCCTTTTTTGTCGATGAGCTCCATCTGGCCTGAGAAAGTTCCCGCGCTTCGGATGAGGGTTTTGAAGTTCTCCTCGAAATCGGGACGGGAATCCTCGTCCATGAATCGCGTCAGCTTTTTTCCCACGACTTCCTCTTCGTTGAACCCAAGAGCGCGTAGCCATGGATCGTTTACCTCCAATATTCGGCAGGAAGCGTCCAAAGAATGGCATGGGAATGGTAGTTTGCTTAGGAATACGGAACTATCGCCCTTTTCGTTCAATGAGAAATTTGTTTTTTTGGTCATTGACTTTGTCTTTTTTTTAGGCATATTTTCTTTATTATGTCTTGAAAATCAAAAAGTTGCGACAATCAATAAAAAATATTGCTGAAACTTAACGATTTAATATATCGCGGTTTCGCGTAATGTCAAGTCGTTTTTTCGATTATTTCATTTGTTTGATTATTTTTTTCAAGGCGGCTTTTATTTTTACTCTACCGTGGTAAGATAATCGTTCGTTGTTTCACTGCGTGTTGAAAGTCGTTTTTTATGTGATTCGAAACTTTCACCGCGCGCAGGATGATTTTTTTTTGGGGGATATGATTAGCCGAGTTTCGAACGGCTTCTCATCAATAATACTAAAGCTAGGAGACGGTTTTTATGAGCAAAATTCATTCCGAGCACGTTTTCACGTCGGAGTCGGTTTCAGAGGGGCATCCCGACAAAGTTTGCGATCAGATTTCGGACGCTATTCTGGATGCGTGTTTGAACGGTGATTCCGAAAGCCGCGTGGCTTGCGAGACGTTGGTCACGACCGATCTGATAGTCGTTTCCGGCGAGATCACCACTAGAACCAAAGTCAATTGGGAGGAGGTGGCCCGCGGGGTAGTGGACAAAATTGGATACAATGACCGTACTATCGGTTTTTCGGCGCGGGACTGCAAGGTGATGATTTGCGTGCATGGACAGTCGGAGCACATTTCCCAAGGCGTTACCGCCGGTGCTGGACTCCACAAGGAGCAAGGGGCTGGAGACCAGGGAATGATGTTCGGTTTCGCCACGAACGAGACGAAAGAGTTGATGCCGGCGCCGGTAATATGGGCGCATAAGATAGTTCAGGAACTCGCTAGACTAAGAAAAGCTTTTCCCAATAAGTACGCGTACCTGCGTCCCGACTCAAAAAGCCAGGTCTCGGTGAGATATAAGGCGGGGAAACCGGTCAAGGTGGAGACTGTCGTCGTATCCCATCAGCACGGTCCGGCTATGAAAATAGCCGAACTTAAAAAACTGGTGAAATCGGTGTCTGAAAAAATCATCCCGGCGCAATTCATGAGAGGCAGAGTAACCTATCACGTGAATCCGACCGGCGCGTTCGAGATAGGCGGCCCTCACGGAGACACGGGACTGACGGGAAGAAAAATCATCGTCGACACCTATGGCGGCGTTGGATCGCACGGCGGCGGAGCCTTCTCAGGAAAAGATCCCTCGAAGGTGGACCGTTCGGCGGCGTATATGTGTCGCTACATCGCCAAAAACATAGTGGCCGCGAAACTAGCGGACAAATGCGAGGTTCAAGTGGCGTACGCCATAGGCGTGGCCGAGCCATTGAGCGTGAACGTGGACACTTACGGAACGGGAATCATTCCTGACGACGCCAAACTGGAAGGGATCATCAGAAGAGTTTTCGATTTGCGTCCCTCCGGGATAATTCGCACGCTCAAACTCAAACATCCCAAAAAGAACGGATGGAGCTATCAGGCCACCGCGGCGTATGGCCATTTCGGCAGAAAGCAGTTCCCTTGGGAGAAAACCGACAAGATAGAGCATTTGAGGAAAGCCGCGGCGAAAATCATCAAAAAGAAGCGCTGAAGCGCTGGTGTCGCCGATTTGCGGGATACCGCGCCACGGCACTACTGTTTTGTTGCTTTTTATGAGCTTTCTCGCGGATATTCCGCTTCGGGAGTGTTGAATGACAGATATGAGGATTATGGGCGCCGGGTCGCCGATGCTTGATGTTTTGGTGCGGGTGGATGAGGCGTTTG
>JAADHT010000054.1 GCA_013151705.1 Kiritimatiellota bacterium
CGGCAAGCTGGATCCGGAGAACCGCTGGGTTCGCTTGTCGAAATTGATCCCCTGGGATCTGCTGGAGGATTTGTACGGCTCAAAACTTTCGAACGGCATGGGACGACCCGGCAAAAACGTGAGAGTGGCCTTCGGAGCGCGGATCATCAAGCACAAATTGAATTTGAGCGACGAGGAGGTCGTCGAGCAGATCCGCGAAAATCCCTATCCGCAGTTCTTCAATCGGATTCGAGGAGTTCCGCCCGGAGCCCCCGTTCGACTCCTCTCTGATGACGACGTTCAGAAAGCGTTTCAATCTCGAGGACGTGTTCGACATCAACGATCTGATAGAGGAGAAAGTCAGACTGTTGACCGGGAAGGCTCCGAAATCATCCGACGACGAGGATTCGGATGATGACGCGGGAGCGAATTCAGGCAAATTGATTGTTGACGCGACCGTCGCTCCGGCCGATCGTCCGAGGGAAGGCGTCGGCCGATGTCGAGTTCGGAGCGAAACTGTCGGTCAGCCTGGTCGACGGCGTGGCTGGAATCGACAGACTCTCCTGGAACGCGGGACATATATTTGTGTTTTGCCATAAGCCTCTGTATCCTTCTAAGATTCATGTGGGAGGGTCATTGGACAAATATCCTGCCGAGAGAATCCCATGTCAAGCCATAGCTCGTAGAGCGACGGCTGAAGCACGTTCCGAACCGCGGCGAGCACACGATACACTATTACTCACTTAGCGCGCCTCCAAGCAAAGCGGCTGGCATTAGAGAATGCGCCACGCCTCCGAGTCAAAATCATAAGCAAAAGAAAAACCAAACCGGAAAGAAGCGCGTTGAAGTATCATCATTCCGAATCTATATTATGAACATGGAGAATAAGGGAAACAATTATCGGTTGAATTCAAAAATCAGCATTCTGATAGCCGCGATGTCTTTCACGCTCGCCTATGGAGAATTTCTATGGCGCTCAACGGCGCCCGGAGTGGACTTTTACCATTACTGGGCGCTAATAAAAGTTAAGCGCGTACTCTCCCCCAATATCGGCAGCCCGTATCTCGAACAAAAAGCATATGCGAATCGCTTGAAGGCATATGTGGCTAAAACCCCTTCGCCTCTTTTGAAAAAAGTCAATAAGATACGTTCGAAACTGGATGTTACGGGAACTCCATTGCAATACTCAGTATTCGTCATATTACCTCTGGACTACAATTTTGCGATTTTTCTATTCAGGGTCACTCAAGCACTGGTATTTATCGGAACAATCATTCTGCTGGGTACGCATTATAAGACAAAGATACTGCCATCTCTCTCTTTCGCGTTTTTACTTTTTGTGGTTTATGAACCAATATCTCAGGATTTATGGGTGGGGAACTTAAATGCGTTACAACTTGGATTTCTAACAATCATAGCATTTGCCGCGAAAAAAATACAATCAATCCCACCATCCAGAAACAAAATTATATCAAGTGTTATTTTCACAGCGGGAGTGACTGTTTTCGCTATGTTGAAACCAAACTATGCATTGATTCCTCTAATCATGCTTGCTTTTCTATGGCGCGACATTGGGACAAAATCATTTGTGCTCACAACTGCTTCAGGTGGCGTGCTAGGAGCGTTGATCGCGACAATCCCTTGTTTTCTTTTTAACTCACCTGGGATATGGCTGGACTGGTGGGGACACCTTCAAAAGCTCAAAAGTGTGAATACCATATTCTTCTATCCCATAAGTTCAGGAAATTTCTCAACTCCCCTTATGCTGTCAAAGCAATTCAACATTAACTCTGGGTATTGTTTTTTGATAATGGCGGTTTTTATTATCCTATCACTAATGATTGTTTTAGCTACTCCAAATGATGACAATGTCGAAAAGTTGTTTAAGCGCATGCAAGAAAAAATCCTCCTTATTCTTCAATACCCCTTTCTATGCATTTCCATTAACCATCACCTTGGCAATGTCTCCTTTGGTCTGGATACATTATTTAGTCGTTTTGCTTTTGCCGGCTTTATGGATGATTCTTGAAAGAAAGCTTGGAGAGACTGTCGGTGTTCTTGGTACTATTTCGATCGTGATGGCTTCGGGGCTTTTATTGAGAATATTGACATTACATAGCACCATATGGTTGTCCAAAGCTCCATATATGTTCGGATTGGCTTGGGTTCCGTTATGGATTGCCATTCTATTTATAATCAAAAATCCACAAAAACTGACAAAATCGAATGAGAACTGATGAAAAAACATAATCTGCTAAATACAATTACCGTAAACCAGGCATTTGATCTGTTGCGGAAGATACGTGTCGGGATCACTCGAAATAAGTGTCCACATGGCTGCGAGACCTTTTCGAGCAGGGTCTAGTTATAGAAAATAATGGGAAGTTCAGGTTGAATGTAGCTTCTTCTTCAAGGAGTTCCGTGCCAGACGGTTATTTCGGCCTCGGCCATCACCGTCTCATCTTTCTTTCGCACTGTTCCCCGCACCACGCTCAAAGATTCAATCTCCACGCCAAGAGCGACTTCAATGGTCAAAACATCTCCGAGAAAAGCATCTCCATATACATTGAAATCTCTAACGCCGACCAAAAACCCCTCCTCTTCGTTGCGACCATCACGGATAAGATTAAATCCGTGTTGCGCCGCCGCTCCTTGTGAAATCAGTTCCAAGTAAACCGATGGAAGCAACGTTCCGGTCTCATCAAGAAACGGGTTGGATTCGAGGATTGTGGTTTTCAAGCGCGATGATTTCAAGGAGTCGTTTACGGAGATGATCTTCTCCACCATCAGCATAGGCGTGGAATGGGGAATCAGGCGGCTGGCCGCTTCGGCGACTATTGCGGGATTGATGGTGTTCACCATTTTCGTTGTCTGTAGTGTTTGTATTCTTTTTGGCCCCAACCGAGCAAGGAGCCTTGTTTATCGAAAAAAAGCGGAGTGCACTCGTCCCGGGTCATCATGCCATCGGACCACTTCGATTCCGTGAAATAGTACCAGACATCATCGGTGTTGTAAATTTCATCACGCAATGGCTCGCCCATAACCTTCAACACCTCACTTTTGCTCATCCCTTTGCGAATATGCTTCAAATTCTCAAAATTCCGCTCACTCATCGACATTCCGCAGGATGTTTGCAGAAGCACCACCACGGATAGGAGTGGGAAGAACGCGGGGAAACAACGCCAAACTTCCGATTTCTTTTGTTTGTAATCAACGCGTTTACGCATTACGGCACCTACTCCTGTTCTTCCGAGTAAAGCGAATCTATGAAAACGGACAAGGTTTTCGCTATCGTGAATATGGTGTTGTATAGATCCAAAACAATCCGATACGCCAGGTAGACGAAATAGGAGACCATGGGAGCTAAAGCGACAAACGCCAGCCCGGCGCAAGCGTGTAGAAATGTGTTTGCATTGGTATTTTTGTCGAATAGCACAAAAACCAGGACAACAAGTAGAACTGGAGCGACGGCCAATAAAAATCCCGACAAGAGCAAAACCACCCTGATCATATAACCGAGGAACGCAATGCCCGTTTCACCCGGCGAAGAGGAATGCTTTCCCACTTTAGAGTTCAAAACAATGGGGCTGAGGAAAAGTATTCCGGTATGCAACGCCACGATGGCGCCTACTACGAACATAACGGCAGAGAATATGCTTGAGTTGGCTATCACGACGTAAACACCCAAAAACAAAAACATCGGAATCAACGCTAAAGCGATGAGTCCAAAAGAATAGAGCAAGTCGTAAGTATAAAAGGTCAATTCCGTGCGATGGATTACAGCCACTGTCAAACGGGAGAATTTGGCGGCCAGATACGAAAGAACGCATGAAGCAATGAGGCCGGACAAACCGAAAACTATAAAGTGCTCGGGTTGTTTTGAAGTCGAAGCCAACATCCCGGATTTGAGCAAAGCCAAAACTCCCGCCGCCAAAATCGAGTATTGACCGATGCTTGAAACACTGTCATGATATTTTATGAATCCCTCATGGTTGCGAATGGAGAAATAGTCGAGAAAAGTTTCAACCAAGTTTTCCAATTTAGATTTCCTGTCATCATACGTATCTTCACTATCGGCCACATTCGCTTGATTAGCTGTCTGAAAAGACTCGGCGAGTTTCTCGCGCCACATAGTCGCTTGTGTGGATGGCGGCTGCTCAAGCACGGCTTCGGCGACCTCATCGTCCGCCTCCTCATCGCTCATCTTCGCGGATTCCGCCATCTCCTCCAGCTTGGCCTTCATTTCCGGGGGAAGGTCCGGCATGTCTATTATTGTACCGCAAGCTGGACAAATAAGTTCGGGACTTATCATCTGATCAGGATCGATGCTGATCTGAGTGTTGCAATGTACGCATTCAAATTCAATCATGATATTATTCCCCTAAATCGTTTTATTTTCCAAGCCTTGCCGGACGAAAACACGCATCCGCGAATTCGTGATGCTTTTTCGAACCCAACTATAGTCTTTTCGACAACTGTTTGCCTTGGGCGGCCCAAAAACCCGGTTTTCCGAAAGCGAGGCTTTTAAGGGAGCTTTTCGCCCTGTCGATTTTCCCCAAGTGAAAAAACAGACGCGCGGCGGAGTATCCCGCCTCGTTTTTACGGCTCGATGGCGTTGACGGATTGTGGGCGATGGCGGAAAACTTCTCGGCCGCGGCATTATATTCGCCCATAGCCTCCAAAGTATACGCCACATTCAAAGCGGCCCTGTCGCGGAGTTCTCCCGCCGAGGCTTTGGCGGCGACCGTCTTATAAAGCTTCATCGATTTGGAAAAATCTTTTTTATTGAAAAGCAAAGTGGCCATTCTCATTCTCGCCACATTGGCCGCCAAGTTATCAGGGTGCTTTGACAACGCCGTCGTTATGGATTCGACCGTGTCCGCTTCAAGCAAGTTGGCGGCCTCGGCTACTCTGGTCTTTTCAATTTGATGATAAATGAAGGCGCTGATCACCCCGCCCGCAGCCAACACGGCGGAGACGATCAGAATCGTTTTCAGATTCGTCAGCACAAAACCCTCGAATCTGTCAAAATCATCGACAGCTTCTTTGAACACCCTGTCATTCAATTTCCCGGTTTTGCCGCCGACACTCTTTTTTTCAGCCTTTTTCGCCATGAAACATCCTCGTGATAAAAAACATACGAAACCAATAGGGGTAAAATACATCAAAAAAACATTCAATCAACCGTCATCGCGAGTTTTCTCATCTATTTTTTCGCGGGACTCTGGAAAACGCGGTTGCGACGAATCAATAACACAATTTGAGTATATTTCCGAAGAATGAAGATATCAAAAGAAAATTTTCCGTATAGTGAAAGATGAGACGCGGGAGACGGTAAAGTGAAAAACGGGTTTTCTCGTCGTTCCCACTTGATTTCAAGCTTATACGAATTATTTTCGCATTTTTCGCAGTGTGATGTGATGTGTCGGGAATGGAGTTTCCCGCGGAATTTCGGATTAAAAGAAGACGCTTCCGGATGATGACTCCTTTTTTTCATATTGTTTTTCGCCGCGGCCGCCGATTCCATCCGTGGATGACGATCGGCAACCGCGTATCTGAAGACTGAACTCATGGAAACAAGGAGTTGAATCATGGCTCTCGGAATCGCTGAAATAATCATTCTCGGACTGCTGGTCGATTGGATCGCCCGCCGCTTGAAGGTCCCCGGACTTGTCGGGATGCTACTGCTGGGCGTGGTCGCCGGCCCTTTCGTTTTGAACTTTCTCCAGCCCGGAATTCTCGACATCTCGCACGATTTGCGTTTGATAGCTTTGATCGTGATATTACTCAGAGCGGGTTTCGAATTGAGCCGGCGCGCTCTTGCCAAAGTCGGAAGAATGGCGATGCTGCTCTCTTGCGTGCCGGCGATTTTCGAGGCCGCCGCGATAACACTGCTCGGTCCAACCCTTTTGGGTTTGACGTATATGGAGTCGGCCATTCTCGGCGCGATTCTCGCGGCCGTATCGCCTGCGGTGGTCGTTCCTCTTATGATTAATTTCATCGAGAAACGGAAAGGAGTCGAGAAGGCGATACCAACGCTTCTTCTAGCCGCGTCGTCAATCGACGACGTGTTCGTCATAGTCATCTATTCGGTTTTGATCGGGATGTACACCGGTTCCGGCGAGAGCGTCGCCTGGCGGCTCGCCGGCATACCTATTTCGATAATAACCGGGATTGCGGCGGGACTGCTCATAGGGTGGGTGCTCTACAAATTTTTCAGCAGGTTCAATCCGAGAGCGACCAAACGGGTGTTGATAATACTCGGCGTTTCGATTTTTCTGATCAAGATAGAGCATAGTCTGGAGGGGCTTGTTCCCTTCGCCGCACTGCTCGCCGTAATGGGCATAGGCGTCATCATTCTGGAGAAGCGAGAGCATTACGCCCACGAGATATCGTCGAAACTAGGTAAAATATGGGTTTTGGCGGAGCTGGTGCTTTTCATCATGGTCGGAGCGCAGGTGAACATATCGGTGGCGTGGCATGCCGGATTGATGGGGGCTTTGCTGATTTTTCTCGGACTTGTCGCCAGAAGCGTTGGAACATACACATGTCTGTTCGGCAGCGATTTGAACATTAGGGAGCGACTTTTCGTGGTGATCTCCTATCTGCCCAAAGCCACCGTTCAAGCGGCCATAGGCGCGGCGCCTCTAGCCGCGATGAAAGCCGCCGGAATGCCGACTCAACCGGGAGAGTTGATTCTGGCAATCGCCGTGTTGAGCATACTCCTGACGGCGCCGATCGGCGCTTGGGCGATCTCGCTGACCGGCGATCTCTGGCTCGAACAGGCGCCCGAAGGCGACTACGAGGCGGTCGAGGCGGCGAAGGAGAGCGATTAATCGACTTTCCGCGGGGTGGAACGAGCCAAATGGGAAGTGAGGAGACTTATGGGAACAAATGGGATGCGGAAAGCGCCAAGAAGAGAAAAGTTTTTTCCAGAGCTTGCATACAGCTTATGGAATGTTAGCCTATCCTATGGAAGATGAAGCCGGGGAGAGGCGATGCGGGAATTGAGATTTAGAGCAAAACCGAGAGATATCCGCGGAATTCGCGTATTAGCCGCCGCTGTTCTCGCGGTGGCCTGCGTCGCGTTGGTAGTCGGGTGCGCGACGATTTCCTTCCCGGAACCGGTTTTCGCTAAATTCGCGGCAACTCCCGATCCGGCGGAGGTTCTGGCGTCGTTCCGCTCGCTTTGGCCTGTAAGATTCACCGAACGTCAAACCGCGCTCATTTACACGCCACGCGGGAAAATCGCGACGATAGGAGTCTGCTCGTTCGACAAGCGGGCCGGAGATTTCGCTTTGGCGTTGATGACGCCAGCCGGATTCAAACTGCTGCAAATCCAAAAACACTGTGATAAAACCACCTCCGTTTTCCGCATCCCCGGCGTTTCGCCAAGCGACAAAGCGGCGAATCAGATGGCTGACGACGCTTGGCTTATCTACGCGCATCCCGACGGTCCACCGTCGATCCGCGAGATTCGCGGCGACCGCGTGATTCTCACTTGGCGTGATGGCGGTGAAACCGTCGAGATGGTTTTCGGACGCTCCCCCGGCGCCACGGTGTTGGATTTGAAAACAAAGAGGGTCGTGGTGGACGGCCGCGATGAACGGACAATACATTATTACGAATACCGCGGTTTTCCGGACGGGACCCGCCGTCCATCGAAAATCGCCTACGAAAACAGCCGTCACGACTACCGTCTGACTATAAAAACCATCGCGGCGCAAGACAAAAAATGAGGGAGCCAGCGGGGTATGCGAAGGTTTTTTTCTTGAATTGAAACCACGACGCTGATCCCGCGGTATATGACGGAAAAAGGCAAGTTTTGCGGATCAACTTCATTTGGGACGCGTCGCAAAAGTCCACAAGGGAGACGCGAAAAGTGAACTAATCGGGCTCCAAGAAGCCCCCCTTTCTCATCCACGTCCCATGCGGAGACTTTTTCGATGTTTCTCGAAACTCGGGTCAGGCTTTTTTCGTGAGAAGAGCCGTGAGACGCGATTTTTTTCTGCTGGATTTGTTTTTATGGATGACGCCGAATTTCACGCCTTTATCCAGTTTCGCGAAAACATTCTTCAAAGCCTCTTTAGCCGCGGCCTCGTCGCTGGACTCGATAGTCGCTTTGAACTTCTTTTCCGCCGTCTTGATCGCCGTTGTTCGCGCTTTGTTCCTCACCCTCTGCTTCTCGTTCGTCAAAAGCCTTTTTTCCGCCTGTTTATTGTTGGGCATAAATCAAATCTCCTGTTTCATAAGTCAAAATTGTTTCTGCGGAGAGGTCGTCATTTTCGACCCGCTTTTGGGGTTGCTCCTCTCGCCGGAGAGGCGTATAATGGCACGACTTGCGGTAATTGCAAGCCTGATGCGAACAAAAATCCCG
The DNA here is from genome assembly GCA_013151705.1 of Kiritimatiellota bacterium. GTDB lineage: Bacteria > Verrucomicrobiota > Lentisphaeria > Victivallales > JAADHT01 > JAADHT01. The sequence goes on from JAADHT010000054.1 coordinate 8,357, forward strand.
CACTTTTTCTCCACAGAGTTGTGAAAATGGTGGAAAAGGCTCTTGCAATACTGTGGAAAAGAGGTATTCTATTGTTTTCTCCGTTTATACGGGGGTGTTGTGAAATCCTTGGAAGGTTTCGGATTTCAGAAAACCTTCGAGTTTGACAGCGGATCCTAGGATTCGCTTTTATTTTGCGCGGATGCTCATTTGAATGGGATCATAGGACGAATGAAATTATGAACAATGAATTGATAACTTTGCTTGAATATATAGAGCAGGAAAGAGGAATTGACCGCGACACCATGGTGGCCGTCCTGGAGGAAGCGCTTGTCTCGGCCGCCAGAAAAAGCGTGGATCAACCGGCCGACGATCTCGACGTCAAATTTGAGAAGGACACTGGTGAATACAAGGTCTTCGCGAAATTGAAGGTGGTGGAGTCCAATTCCGAGACGTGTCCGAACTGCATCGACTTGGAGAAAGCGATGACGCGCAATCCTGGCGTCGCTGTTGGAGATGTGATCGATTGGGAGATGACTCCCGGTAATTTCGGGCGAATCGCCGCGCAGGCCGCCAAGCAAGCGATGATGCAGAAAATCCGCCGCGCGGAAAAAGAGGTCGTTCATGACGAGTTCCGCGAGATGATCGATCAGATCGTCAACGGCGTGGTTCGTAGATACGAGGCTGGAAACGTCATCGTGGACATGGGAAAGGCCGAAGGTATTTTATCTTTCAAGGACAGGATTCCCGGGGAGAATTACATGCCCGGAGACCGGATCAACGCTCTTTTGATAAAAATAGACCAACAGGGATCAGGCCCCAGCCTGGTGCTGTCGCGTACAAACAAAAAATTCGTCGGAAAACTTTTCGAACGCGAGGTGTCGGAGATACATGACGAGATAGTTGAGATAAAGGGGCTCGCCCGCGAACCCGGTTCGCGCACGAAAATCGCGGTGGCGAGCAAAGACGAGCATGTGGACGCGATCGGGGCGTGCGTGGGAATGCGCGGTTCCAGAGTGAAAAGCATAACAACCGAACTCGGCGGCGAGAAGATCGACATAGTCGAATACAGCGATGACGTCTACAAATACGTCGCCAACGCTTTGCAACCCGCGAAACTAGCGAAAATAGAGATTCTCGAAAACGAGAGGACTATAAATATCAAGGTCGACAAGGACCAACTCTCGCTCGCGATAGGCAAACGCGGGCAGAACGTGCGTTTGACATCGAAACTTCTGGGACATAAAGTCAACATCTTACAAGTCGAGGAGGTTGCGCAAGCCTCATTCGAGGAGAAGCTGAAGCAGATGGTGGACGCTCTCTCCGAGTCTCTTCATCTTCCATCGGAATTGATAGAGAAATTGGTGAAAAACGGGTTCACCTCCATTGAAGGAATCCGCGAGGTCGAACCGGCCGAGCTCTTGGAGTTGGATGATTTCACCCAAGAGGAGGTCGATTCCATAATCGAGGCTCTCGACAAAGCGGAATGATACGACGACAACGGCGGATTCGACTCGTTTGGGAACGTCGACAACAATCAATAAAAAGCGGCTACAAATGGCTAAAAAAGTAAAAGTCAACGATCTGGTAAAGAAATTCGGCGTCTCCCTCAAAGTCGCAATGCACGAATTGAAGGAGTTGGGCGTCAATTGCAAGACCGGAAAATCATCGATTCCGGAAGACGTGTCGGATATCGTGGAGGAACACTTCAAGGCACTCAGGGATAAAACGGCCAAAAGAGAGCCCCATAAAGAGGTCGATTCCTCCCGCGAGGTTCATGTCAAATCGCCTATCGTGGTCAAGGCGTTGGCCGAGGCGTTGGGGAAAAAACCAAATGAGTTGATCAGCGCGTTGATGTCGATGAACATCCTCGCCAACATAACCCAGAAAATAGATCCGGACATCGCCGTGAAAGTCGCGGCGAAATTCGATTGCGAACTGGTGGTGGACAAGCGTGAGCGCTTGGAGAAGGAAAAGGGCGAAGACGAGGTGGAGCCGGAGGATATCGTCTACGAGGACAAACCGGAGGATTTGCTTCCCCGTCCTCCGATCGTCACGTTTCTCGGTCACGTCGATCATGGCAAGACGTCTCTTCAAGACAAGATAAGAAAAACAAGCGTGGCCTCTGGTGAATCCGGAGGGATAACGCAGCATATCGGAGCGTCGACGGGGCGGGCGGGCGACAAGCAGATCACTTTTGTTGACACTCCGGGCCATGCGGCTTTCACCGCCATGAGGGCCCGCGGAGCGAACGTCACGGACATAGCGATTCTCGTTGTCGCGGCCGACGATGGTTTCATGCCGCAGACGGTCGAGGCGCTCAACCACGTCAAAGCGGCGGGCGTGCCGCTTATCGTGGCCATCAACAAAATCGATTTGCCGGGAGTTGATCCTGACAAAATTCTGACGCAGATGCAGCAGAACGACATAATGAGCGAGGATTGGGGGGGGGGCATTGGAGTCGTCCGCGTTTCCGCTCAAACCGGAGAAGGTTTGGATGAGTTGCTGGATAGAATAATATTGGAAGCCGAGATGCTCGAGTTGAAGGCGAATCCCAAACGCCCTGCCGAGACTGTCGTTCTCGAGTCCCAGTTGGAGCAAGGGTACGGGCCGACCACCAACGTGATAGTGGTGAATGGGACTTTAAAAAAAGGCGATCTAATTTTGTGCGAGGAATTCTCCGGCCGCGTCAAAGCGTTGATAGACGCCAATGGAAACCTTATCGACGAGGTCGGTCCATCGACCCCGGCGAAAGTCGTCGGTCTTTCCGGAACTCCCGAGGCGGGAGCGAAACTTGTCGTATGCGAAAACGAGAAGGACGTGAAAAGACTAACGGAGTTAAGGGGCGCCGAAAAACGGGAGAGCGGACTGACGACTACCACGGTTACGCTTGATGATCTGTTCGCCACGCTGGACGCGGAAAAAAAGATGCGGTTGGCGGTTGTGTTGAAAGCTGATGTCAAAGGCTCCATTGAAGCGATCGCCGACTCGCTCGCGCAATTTCCCGCGGAAAAAATATCAATAAACATCATTCATTCGGCGGTTGGCGCCATAACGGAAAACGATGTTATGCTCGCCGCGGCGTCCGACGCTGTTTTGATAGGATTCCATGTCAGAGTCAATCCCGGGGTGAACAAGCTGGCGGAACGGGAGAACGTTGAAATCCGTCTCTACAGCGTCATCTACGAACTTCTGGAGGATATTGAAGAAGCTCTGACTGGAAAACTGGCTCCGGAAGCCAGGGAGAAGGAGCTGGGATGGGCGAAGATTCTCCAGATATTCGAAGTCTCCAAAGGTCCCAACGTTATTGGATGTATGGTTGAGAAAGGGTTGGTTAAAGTGGGGGCGAAAGCCAGAGTCTTCAGAAGCAAAGAGCTTATTTTCAATGGATCAGTGACTTCGCTCAGACGTTTCCACGACGATGTGAAAGAAGTGAAAGCCGGACTTGAATGCGGAATCAGACTCGACAATTTCGCCGATTTCGTCGAAAACGACACTGTTCAAATATACGATCTCGAATTCAAAAAAGCCAAACTTTGACGAATATGCTTACGATTAGCGTAAAAGGTATTGACAATGCTGGAAAAGATTTCGCCGGCACGGTCATGCCTGGGGCTTTGAATTTGAACGAAGCCTCCTCCGACGAGAACATTCTGTATAATAAACCGGTGGATTACGTTTTCCATGTCTCGGAAGTGAGTGGTGGAATTCTAGTTTCAGGCTCCCTCTCCACGAAAGTCACCACGCTTTGCGGCAGATGTCTCGAATCTTTCGAATATGATCTCGTTCTAGACGATGTCTGCCACTTTCTGGAGAACATCACCACGGACATAGTGGATGTCAGCGAGGATTTAAGAGAGGATATTCTGATTTCCCTGCCAGTCAAGTTTGTCTGCGAAGAGGAGTGCGCCGGGTTATGCCGTTCCTGCGGCGTCAATATGAATAAAGAGACCTGCGCCTGTGGAGATTCCTCCGATGATTCCCGTATTCCCTCCCCTTGGGACGCGCTCGACCAACTTTGAACGCGCTGTCCCGCGGCATTTGCGGTTCCCTGAAATTGGCGACTCAGAAATGCCGTGTATTTACCTGAAAATTGAACATTGAAAACGCAATATTGAATATCCCTCCTTATCGACCCATCCTCCTTCGCCCTTCCGGGGTTACGGCGGGCATGCCGTCTCACGGAAATGGCGGGAGTGGAGATATTCAAAGGCAGCCGTCTCTTTCCGGACTATCGCCTTGACGGGCAATGGAACGGATTGTGGCTACGCTACTTGAACCAGTACTCCGGCAACACGTCGCGCTCGGCGGCGAGGAGATCCTCGATACAGAGCTCGGCGTCAAGTATGTTGTTGCAGAGTGGATCCGTCAGCATCGCGCGTTTGAGCACTGCCCGGTCGCCGGTCATCGCCGCTTCAGCCGTCAGCTCGTGCGTGTCGAGTATTTGATGCTGCAATGCGAGAACCCCCCGCGGAAACTCGCCGAACGGTTGCGGTCTCGGGCCCCGCATGTCTATGTCGGAGCGCAACTCGATGAACGCGTCGTATGGCAAATTGCCAACGGCTCCGCGGTTGGGGGAGTTGATGTAGAAGGATTTGCCCAAACCGCCCCACATCGATTCGATGATGTCCGTGGCGTGGTCGTCGTGGGTTTTCCCCATGAAATCCGCTATGGGTAGATTGCCGGAAGCGTATTTTGTGGTTTCATTCCAGGCATCCACCATCTCCCTGGCGCGGATGTCGGCATCGAAACAGCGAAGCGGTTCCGGGCGGACGGGGCTTTTTCCGGACTCCTGGAAGAAGGGGACGTACTCCTTTGTGTGGCTTACCGCTGTCGGGTATACGCCGTAGAGGTCGAACAGCTCGAACGCATAGTGGAAGTTGTAGCGTGGTTTCGCTTTTTCGGAGAGGTTGCCCAGCTCTTTCTCCTTTTCTCGTATGACGTATTCCATGATCGCCGGCATCATGTCCTTTCCGTCGTATTCGAACTTCACGAGCCAGGTGCAGTGGTTTACTCCTCCTATTTTCAGCACCAGCTTGTTCATCACGTCCGGTGGCACGCGGCCGGCGTCCTCAGACAGGATTCCGACGTTTTTGCACCAGAAGAGAGTGTTGTGAGGCTCGTGATGTCCGTCGCACAAAGCGAAACTCCTCACTTCGGGCGCATATCGTCTCAGCCCCATTCCAAGAACCGAGGTCGGATTGACGAAATTGATCAGCCAGGCGTTCGGCGCGAGTTCCGCGACATCCTTCGCCATATCAATGACGAGCGGGAGTTCGCGGAGCGAGCGGAAGATACCGCCCGGACCGATGGTGTCGGAACTGCACATCCTGATTCCGTGTTTGAAGGCTATCTCCGTGTCTACGCGTCTGTATTTCACATTCTCCCTGGAGAAGCTGAGAACGACGAAATCAGAATCCGCCAGAACTTCGCGGCGTTCGGTGGACGCGGATACTTTAACGTCGCAACCGGTTTCCGCGAACACGCGTTCAGCGAGTGATTTCATCGTTGCGAGAACTTTCGGATCCGTGTCGACCAGCGCCAGCTCGCCTTCTCTCATAAACTCGCTCGTAGCCATTTTGTGGATTATCGGTTTTCCAAAGAAATAGCTGCCCGCTCCGATTACCGTGATTTTGGGTCCTCTCATAATACTCTCTCCTTATCGTGACTATATGCGATTCAATATTCCAACATTACAAACATTACATCGTCTTCTCAACTTGCAATAATATATCGTGACACTATATTGCTATGCAATAGGAATATTGTGATAATACTTGTGCTTTTGTGATGTGAGTTGGAGGTGAAAATGAGAGATGCCGTTTACAGGACGAGCACACCGTCCGGCGCCAACCTCCCGTTCAGCGCTCGTTCGGTCGGCCACTACGTTTTAAATCAGGGCGATGACGAAAAAGGCCAGCGCAAAAACTTCGTCGAACTGTTTTGGGGCGTAGAGGGTGTGGGGCGTTTTTTCATTGACGGCGCTTGGATAGATTTGAATGCGTCGAGCGTCTGCTTGTTTCTGCCGGGAGACGAGCATCGCATAGAATGCGTTTCGGAGGAATGGGAATATAGATGGCTGACAATTGACGGCCCTTTGAGCGTGAGCGTTGTGGAGGCGCTTGGATTGAGACGTGTTCCAAAGCCATCCGTCAACTGTCCGGAGAGGCTGTTAGCGAAACTCGCGAACGAGATACGGGACCATTCAATACAGGGGTGGAGAATGGCGTCGGCCACGGCCTACTCAATTTTGATGGCGGCCTGCGCCACTCCGGAATCATCGGGGTCGAGCGAGCGGATCGTTCCGAAATGCGTGGATTTGATAGAGGCGAATTTTCAGGAAGGTGAGTTGAACGTCAATTGGCTGGCCGAAAGACTAAGCGTCAACCGCTCGTCTTTAAGCCGGATTTTCCACGAGAAGACCGGAATCACGATCATCGAATACATAATCGCCTGCAGGACGCAGCATGCGTTGTTCCTGCTCAAGGAGACCGACAGGCCGATTGCCGAGATTGGCGAGGAGTGCGGATACCCCCAACCCGACTACTTCAGCAAAGCGTTCAAAAAAAACATGGGAAAAAGCCCCCGCGAATTCCGCTGATTTTCGGACGCTAGACCTTTTCGAACAGGGTCTAACTACATCTCATTTAACGAAAACCCTCTATATTCGATATCATATCCTTTTAATTCTCTCGTGATATTCGCGCTTTTGTTTTTCAACGCGCTTATGCTGATTCTCTTGGAGTCTAGTTTGACGTCCCCAATCAAAGCTGTTTTTGTGAACTCGTTAAAAGCTACTATGTCAATTTCATTTTGGTTCGCCTTCTCCCAATATGTTCCTATATTGGTATATTTCTCCTCGGTAATTAGTT
>JAADHT010000101.1 GCA_013151705.1 Kiritimatiellota bacterium
AATTCGGAAGTTCCAGAGAATCCAATTTGCTCCAGTCGTCCAATACAGCTTCGAGGACTTCCCCGCCGGCCGACATTCCCTTCAATCGATGCCAAAGGTTGCCCCATATGTCGTAGTAGTACTCCGTGTCGCCTTCCACCCAGCGTTTCGGCTCCAATCCGTGTGCGACACCCGCGGAGGTGAAGTCATTTTTCCAACCCTCCGTAGAGAAGCTGAATCCAATTCGTTCCTCGCAGACGCATTCGATGTTGGCGATGATGATTTCTCGCGATGTCATTTCTCTCTCCTTTCTCCATTTCGGTGTCGTTGCCGTTCCAATGAAAACTCACCACGGTGAATCTTTCTTCTAAAGAGTTGTTGACTCTTATGACTTGCATCAATAACGCATTCATTGTAGATTGTAAATGACTTAATTGATTATTTTGTTGATTGATTTGATCATCAGGAGAGAGAAGTGGATTATTTCAGTGATTTGAAGTTTATCAACGCGGGAGACTTGGATGGGTGTGTTACCGGGATCGTCGACAAACGCTATCCGCACAAGTATTCATTGCAGTTCAATCAATCCGGGAGGGTCTCCTATGGCGTGAATCATAACCGCGCGGTCATTCTTGAGGGACCGGTCGTCTATCTTTTTTTAACCGAGAATTCATACCAGTACGGCGCCGCCGATGGAGTCGGTTATCACCACAGTTTCGTCAATTTCGCCGGTCCTCGAGCCGAGAGGATCATACGGGATGGTTTTTTGAGGCTGGCGCCGGAGGGCTTCGCACGCGTGCTTGACCCGGACAGATTCACCGCGAAGTTCGCGGAGCTGCTGGATTTGGTCCAGCGCACTGGCTCCGCCGTTATTCCAATGGGCGTTGTGTTGTTGGATGAGTTGCTTTTGATTATGCGGGAGTCTCGGATGTCCAACGCTGGCTCCGGCGCTTTCGGAGGACGTATGAACGATCTCGCCGATCGTTTGCGCAACGATCCGTTTCGAAACTGGAATTTCCGGGAATTGGCCGGGAAACGCTTTTCCAGTTCCTACAGTCATTTTCGTCGTCGATTTAAAGAGGTGTTGGGGCAGGCGCCTTACGATTATCTTTTGCGGGTGAGAATGGAAGTGGCCGCCTCGAAGTTGAGGAATGCCGGCATCAGTGTTAAGCAACTGGCTTTCGAGTGCGGTTTCGATGACCCCGTGGTTTTCTCTCGGATGTTCAAAAGCAGAATGGGCCTTTCTCCAAAACACTACCGCGAGTCGCTTGGGGGGTGAGATAGGGGGGCGTGAATAGTGGGCGGGAAACACTGAACCGTAGGGGCGAGTCTATGCGCTCGCCCGCATTGTTGATCACGTATTGCGAGGATGGGCGGGCAGGGATGCGCCGCCCTACGAATTATTCCGCCATTGCCAGAATCAATGCTTGAGCGAGGTCGTAATGTGAAAGGGCGATGTCGATAATCATCATCTCTTCCCGCATGTTCGAGCGGATGTGAAGTTCGTCTTTGACTAAATTCATTTCATGGGATTCTATTTCGTTCCAACTGAAGAATATATCCTCCGATTCCGGATTTGTTCTTCTGATTCCTTCAGCGGTGATAATGATTTTATCCTTCCAGTAATGCCTCACTCGGCGCGCCCATACAAAAAGCGCTGTGAATAGAACGAATGAAATCGCTGATATGAAAAGTGTTCCGGTCCAATCGTCGATTTGCGATGAATCACTGAACCACGAGTAGGGCAAAGCAACGACTATAGCCGCGGCAATCGCGGACGAGGAAATCTGTATAAAGGAATTCAGCGCCAAATGATGAGGAGCGTAGCCCAGTATGAACGACTGCCTATTGATGATTGATGAGGCTTCCCCTCTCGTTAGTTTTGGATTGAGTATTAATGGTTCCATTTTCAGTTGTCCATTGTTTTTGGACGCAAGCCGTTCGTCTATGCTTTTCTGAGCGCTCGGCGTCTCTTGAAGTAGGGCGCTCCTTCCAGGGCGCCATTGAAAAAACGACGAGGAGGAACGCTCGTCTTACTCAATCGAATCATAGAGCGTCTCGGCGCTTTTTTCTCCCGCTTTGAACTGGAGGGATGGCCAGCCGGCGTCGATGCCTCCTTGAATGTTTTCAAGTTTGTCGTCCAAGTAGAGGGAAGGGAGGCCGTAGCGCTTCTCGAATTCCGCGAACATCGCGGGTTCCGGTTTTTTCGTTCCGACTTCGAAACTGTAAACGCCTCCCGTCACAAGATGCGCGAAGGATAGATTAGCGAGAATGTGGTCCAAGTGAATTCGGGAGGTGTCGGAGAAGAAAATCACTCCGTGTCCGGTTTTCGTAGCCAATTCGACGAAACCGCGAGTCTCGCGGATTTCATCGTCGATTATCGCGTTGTACGCTTTTTTCAGAGTTTCGAGTGAGAATTTTCCATTGGTTTTTTTCATAAAGACCGTCAGCCAGTCGTCTTCGGAAAGGCGTCCGCGCTCCATAGAGTCGGTCGCGGAGAGCAGTTCGGGCGGCAACCGGATTCCCGATTTCAACTCCAATGCCGCTAGACATTTGTCAAAGCGTATGTTCAGACACACGTTGCCGATGTCAATCGCTATATTTTTCATTTGTATGTGTTTTTTGGGTAATTCAGCCTAGTACTGCGTATAACTTAAAACTTCGCTTTGATTGCGAATCTCATGGATGCCAAGTTGTTTCGGAGTCAAAGTGAAGTTTTAACGTATACACAGTACTAGTATCCCGCTTTCCCTCCAATTGGCGTAAGTGGCGAAACTACCGATATGAAATTCGCGCGGTTTGGCGGGAATGAGGATCGCTACTCGTTGGGTTTGAGTTTTCGCAGGATTTTGATGCTGGCTTTTCCGTAACGTATCCTCACGCTGGGTGAATGCTCGAAGAGGACTTCATCATCCGTCTCTTTCGCGATTCTGCCGGTGTAGGTCGAGCCGTCGTCGAGCTTGAGATAAGAGTCTTTCACCCAGAACGTGATTTGCTTGGGACGGGATATTTTGCCCTTGCTGATTTTTATTTTGAACGTTTTCGATGGTGGCACCGCTCTTTTATGAGCCGCGCGGATGCGATGTATTCCACTTTTGAGATTCCTCACCTCAAGAACTTTGGATAGTACGTCCGTCTCGCCACGCCGAGTCACTCCGATTTTTTTGCCGTCCACGTAGATTGTTACGCCCGTGGGGTTGATTATGAGATCGACACCGCCCATATTCGATCCCATTGTAATCCGAACGGTCGGGCTTTGTCCCGGAGCTATCATTATGTCTCTGGTGCTGTCGTCGTATTTATCGAGAGAGACTTTTATATGGTATTTGCCCGGAGTGAGATTTTTTATGGTTGCCGGGGTGTTGTTGTAGCGTTTTTTGTTGACGAAGAGGGCGGCTCCCGGAGGGGATGTCTCGACTGTCAGCGAGCCGGGGAGCACTTGGAGTCTGGCGTTGATTCTCAAAACTTTGCCTCGGGTCAGGGTTACCTTCTCGTTATACGGAGTGTATCCCGGCTTTTGTATGGTTACCGTGTGTACCCCCTGTTCCACAGTGAGTTTTCTGACTTGTTTGGGAAGTGTTTTGCCGCGTGGGGATTTGTCTATCAGTATGTCCGCGGTGGCGGGGGACGACGTGACCAGAAGAGTTCCTAGATTCGAAGTCATATTCACTTTGATCAATTGCGGCCTCTCGTCCACGACTTTTATTTGCACCTCTCTCGCCGAGCAACCAGGCTTTCGCAATGTGTATTTGTGGATTCCCACCGACAGGTTGTGGAGCGGCAGCGGGGTTACTCCGATTTGTTTTCCATTTTGGAGAACGCTGGTTCCCGGAGGGGATGTTTCAAGTATCGCCGAGGCGGTTGTCGGTTTCAGATTAACTTGGATGTCTTGTCTGTCGTTTTCCTTGCATACGATTTTCCGCCAAGTCGTTTTGTATCCGGGTTTGGAGAACTCGAAAATATATGTTCCGGGCATTATTTTGTTTTTCCAAGGAGTGGTCCCGAGTTTTTTCCCATGGCTTATCAGATTTATATTCACTTGCGGCGGCACGCTGCGCAATGATATAGGAATTCGCTGCTTCACCACTTTTTCGCGTTTCGAGCATCCCGTTCCCGGAAACACCACGAAAATCGCTAAAAAAACCACCATCGTCACATGTGTGGCGATCGGCGCTGAAAACCGCGGAGTGTAGTCTATTTGTTTTTTCATCGTTTTTTTCTCTGTCTTTTTATATCTTTTTCGAGTTGTATGATGTATTTTTTCGCGGATTTGTATTGTTTCGAATTGGAGTCAGTCGCCTCCATTATGGAGAGGAACTCATTTTTAGCGTCGCGGTATTCCTTCATTCTATAATGACGCCTGGCTTTGTTTGAGTGTTTCCTGATTAGCTCCTTGAGCATTTGGTTCGCTTTGTCGCGCAGTGTTATGGCGCTTTCATATTCCTTTAGGGGTGGCGAGAAGGATTTTAGATTTTCGATCGCGATTTGAAAGCGTTTTATCGATTCGTTCAAGTTCTCCGGTTTCGCTTGATAGTTGTCGAAAAGCTGTTTGCCTTTTCTATACGCGGTCAATCCCTCCTTTTTCATCTCCTCGGGAGTCAGCGACACCGGGGGGATGTCGAGGACGTTTCTGGAGAAATCGTCCAAGACATTGCTGGCTTCGACGAAAGAGAGTGGGAGTGTCGTGTTTTCGATGGTTATATTGTTCATTTCCTGCCCGTAGGCTATCGACAGTTTTTGAAATCTGTCCTCCGTCGCCCGCGCGGTTCCCCTTTGAGGTTGTTCCGTGATCATGAAATCCGTCTCTTTCAAGGCATCCTCCAAGTCATCCAATTGATCCTCGGAGACGCTGCGGGAGAGTTTGTCCTTCAAGTGGGCGCGGAGATCGTCTCTGGTTATCGTGACTTTTCCGTTTTTGATTTCCAGGACGTATCGGAATATATTGTATCTCGGGGAGATTGTGGTGACCTGTTTCTCGTATCTGACGAGCAATGGGGCGCCTATGCGTTTTTTTGTGGTTTCGTGTTTCGCGTCGGTAGTTTTTTTCTTGGAATTCTCAAAGGCGATGAAGAGGGATACCAGTATGACGGCGGTGGCTAGAACGCCGACGTAGAAAAGTATTCCCGCATGGTGTTTTTTTGTTTCCTCGCTTTGTTGGTTTTGCATATTCTGCGCTGTGTTTCCGAAAAAGTCGTCGGTGTTCGCGAAAGAGTCGGCCGGTTTTGAATTCTGGTTCGAGTCGTCTTTCTTTTCAAAGAAATTTGAGAATGTCGAAGCGCTGCCTTCGGCGCTGTCCGCGACCGGCTCGGCGGATCGCACAGTTTCGGCTATGGGGGACGGTGGGGCCGCGGCCGCGGCTGGAGGCGACAATGGCGGCGGGGCGGCGATTTCGGAGTCTGAAGGTTTCGTCTCGGCGAAGACCATCGTTTGTTTGCCTATGGCTATTCTATCGCCTTTCTTCAGAGGGGACGGCTCATCGGGTGGGATCTTCTCCCCATTCAATTTAGTGCCGTTGGTTGTTCCCAGGTCTTTGAGTTTCCATTCCGTTCCGTCCGTTTCTATTTTAGCATGGTAACGAGAGGAGCCCTCCTCTTGAAGCACAACGTCGTTGTCGAGTTCTCGACCGATGCTGACGCCTGGCGGTGAAATAGACATCTCCTCGCCGTTTTTTCTGCCATCTATGAAAAACAATTTCATCAATCCACCTGTTGTTTCAATGGTATCGCGGTTTCCGGAGCCTGAATAATGGCTGAATGCAACTTGAGCTCGGTTTCAAGCGTCAATTCAGCGTTCAAGTCGATTGTGTCGCCGAGTTCGGCTCCGACCTGCTCCAAACGTCCCTCCGGCAACTCTATGACGATCGTGGCCTCGGAGCAACGCACCAACGGCTTCCAAGGTAACAGCCTTTCGCGTGTTTCGCAAATGCGATTTTCGGAATCGACGAATAAAACATCGATTTTTATGGACATGAACATTGTGTGGATGGAGTTGCATCGGTTGAATACCATCGCGTCGAAGTCGTCGAATCTCCTACCTATCATTCCAAAGGCCCGAGCCGCGAATTTTTCGGCTACGACCGTTTTTTTTGCTATCACATTGTTTTTTGTGAGGTTCAGTATCATCATTTAAACATTGTTTGCATTAATTGTATGACCAATGGCCCTCCCATAATGGCCATTACGGCCGGAACAATAAAAAGCGCTATCGGGAATATGATTTTCACCGGCGCTTCGTTCGCCAGTTGCTCCGCTCTTTGAAACCTTTTCATTCTGAGCTGGTCTCCTTGTATTCTAAGTAGTTGAGCTATGCTCACTCCCAAATCGTCGGATTGGATTATCGAGTTCATAACGGATGAGAGATCCGGTTGTTTGACGCGGGTGACCAGATCCTTCAAGGCTTGGGTTCTTTTTTTCCCTAATTGTATTTCGTGGAAAGTGCGTTCAAGCTCCTCTCCCAGGGGATCGCGTTTGCGGCGCGTCAGGATATCCCTCAGCGAAGTGAGGAAATCTTTGCCGGCCTCGACCGAGAGGGTTAGAAGATCCAAAACGTTTGGAAGGGCTTTCTGTATGGATCTGTGCCTGGCTTCAATGGTCTTTTTGAGCCATAGGGGAGGGTAGATTATCATAAGCGCGAGGATTATCAATCCGAACACCGGGTTTCCGGCTACCGCGGCTAAAACGCACATCACGACACCGAAGAAGCCGGCGATGAAGCGTAGCGCCAAAAACTGCTCGCCGGCGATCACTCCCTCGTAGCCGGCCATGACTATCCGTTCGTCGCCGCGTTGGTTTGAATCCTTGAACGCCTCGTTTTGGGTGATGAACCTCAAGTTGCCCGTGAGCGGCATAAACATTCTCAAATGTATCGGGAGCTCTTTGACCTCCTCTTTCTGTTTCTCCACGGTCACGCTCGTTACCAGTTCCAGAAAAAACAGGAGTAGGCAAGTTACGCTACCAGAGACGCATAACGCCGTCAACAATGCCAATATATCCATAGGTAAACTCCGTTAGATTGTTTCCTCCGCGACTTCTTACCATAAGCAGGAAAAACTATTTTTCTTAACTTGAGCCAGTTGCAAAAGTCTGAGCGAACCGTGTCGCGAGCGCATGAAGCGCGGACTTCGCTCGCCGCCGCTCTAGATGTCTATTGTCGTTATTTTTTTTATCACAAGAAAACCTATTATCACCAGGATGGTCACCCCTATGATCATTAAAATTCCGAGCAGGCTGTCGAAGAACATCGACATCATATGCGGCACTATGTAGCTCATCGCCAGCATCAGTATGTACGGCATGGACGCCACTATTATCGCTTGGAGACGGCCTTGAGCCGTGAGCGAGCGGATTCTTCCCTGGATTCTGGATCTTTCTCTTATGACGCCTGCCAGGCGCTCGAAAATAACGGTGAGCTCGCCACCGGTCTGTCTGGCCGTTATTATCGCGGTGGATACCAGTTCCAAATCATCGCTCTCCATACGTTCCTCCATATTGTGGAGGGCGGTCTCCAAATGCACTCCGAGTCGTATCTCTTGGACTAGAAGACGGAATTCGACCGAAATCGGTCTTCTGTTCTCTTGAGCCACGGTTTCAAGCGCCTGGTTTATGCTGAACCCGGCTTTAAGGGCGCTGCTCATAGAGGTTAGCGCGTCCTCCAACTGCTCGTTGAACATCGTAAGTCTCTTTTTCTTCTTGTATCTGAGATAGACGCGGGGGAGGGGGAAGGACCCTATGGCGAGGGTCGTGCCTATGAATATCGCTTTCGTCCAGGACCAGGAACTCGCCCACAAAGCGAAGACGGCCACGCCCAGAAAGGCGGACAAGGCGCTCAAGGCCAAACTGAAATCCAGAATTCTGCCAGGAGGCAGCTCCAGAAGCACGTCCTCCAACTCCGTGGAGGCCTCCTGTATGAATTTCTCTTTGTACGTTTTCGATGTGTAGGCGAAGAATTCCGCTATCACCAGAGTGATGAGCAGAACCGACACGCCAGCCGCTCCGGCGGCGGCGAATTCTCTGAATTCCGGTTGCATTGGTTAGAACATCCCTCCTTCGCGTTCGTCTCGGAAAATCGATATGTCCACATTCAGCCGAGCGCGTTGCATCTCCTCCATAAAGGTGGGGATGTTGCCGCAGGCCGAATGACGTCCTGTTATTTTGCCGTCCGCGGTCCAGCCTTCCTGATTGAAGACGAAAATGTCCTGCATTGTTATCACTTCACCTTCCATTTTCGTTATCTCGCTTATGTTGGATACTTTCCGGGTGCCGTCTTTGTGCCTATCTACTTGCACGATGATCGTAACGGCCGACGCTATCTGCTCCCTTATCGCCTTCAGGGGAAGGTCGAATCCGGCCATCATAACGAGCGTTTCCAGTCGGGCCAGAGCGTCGCGCGGGGAGTTCGCGTGTATTGTCGTCAAGGAGCCGTCGTGTCCGGTGTTCATAGCCTGCAGCATATCCAACGCCTCACCGCCGCGGCACTCCCCCACCACTATTCGGTCCGGACGCATCCGCAGCGAGTTCCTGACGAGATCGCGTATCGACACTTGGCCTTTTCCTTCTATATTGGGTGGTCTGGCCTCCAGACGCACCACATGCTCCTGTTTCAACTGCAACTCGGCGGCGTCTTCGATGGTTACTATGCGTTCGGTGTGCGGTAGAAAGGAGCTTATCACATTCAACAAAGTGGTTTTACCGGAGCCGGTTCCTCCTGAAATTATTATGTTTTTTCTCACTTTCACGCAGGCGTCGAGAAATTCCGCCATTTTTTCCGTCATTGATCCGAAAGATATTAGGTCGGAGACTTGCAAGGGGGTTTTCGAGAACTTTCGGATGGTTATCGAAGGACCGACCAGAGATAAAGGCGGAATGATGGCGTTGACGCGGGAGCCGTCCGGCAATCTGGCGTCGACCATCGGCGAACTCTCGTCTATGCGCCGGCCCAAAGGCGAGACTATTCTCTCAATGGCCGCCGCCACCTGGTTGTCGTCCGCGAAAGCGGTGTCCGTCCTCAGCAGCACTCCGTCCTTCTCCACATACACGTGGTTCGGACCGTTGACCATTATCTCGGTGATGTCCTCCATCGAGATGAGATCCTCCAAAGGACCCAATCCGATAGCTTCGTGGACTAGTTCGCGTTCGAGAATGGACAATTTGACGCCGGGAGGCAATGGTATGGATAGTTCGGAAAGTATTTCATGTATCGCTTTTTTCGCTTTTTCCGCCAACTCGTCCTCGGATACGCCGGAAACGGCGAGGCGTTTGAGATTCAATCGGGTAATCAACTCGACATGGGCCCTTTTTTTGATTTTCTGCACCAAAGGCCGAGCCTCGGACGGAATGCCTGATATTCGCAGAATGGGAATGCCGTTTGCGTCTTTCGTCTGTTTGAATTCATCGACGGTGGCGCGCAACCGCGAGGTGAGTTCTTTTTTGCGTTTGGGCGAAGTCGCGAGTTTCGCGGGGGAGGGAGGCGTTTCCCGTTTCTCCATAGATGCATCCGAGGTTTCCGGACCTTTCATCGCGATTTCAACATCGCCGATTGTTATGACGGAGCCGGGCGTTGCCTCCACTGGCTCAGCCCCCACGGGAGCGCCGTCGAGCAATGTGCCGTTTGTTCCTCCCATATCGGCGACCTTCAAACCCGTCTCGCTCACGATGAACTGAGCGTGCCTGGCCGACACGGCGGGACTCTCCAATTGGAGGTGGCTGGCCGGACTGCTTCCGACCCGGTAGACACCCGGCACCAATTTGCCTTTCGTCTCGGGTTTTCCTGGTGTTTTAATCAATATCTCAAACATATTTGCCCTTCCGGCGGGAGTAATCCCTTTCGAGCGCCATCATTTGCGAAGCAGCGGAGAATATATTCAAATCACCATCCACCGCTTTCGAACTCCAGCAATACCATGACTCGGAGACTCCGTGATGTCGTGGCGCGGCGACTCCAGCGCTTTTTCTTTCGATGTTGAATGTTCCAAGTTGAATGTTTGTAATGCTGAATTTCCTTCCCCCTCCCTTCACAACTTTCCAAACCTTAGAACTTTAGAACTTTAGAACTTCCCCTACTGCAATCCCTGTCTGCGTTTTCTGTCCTTGTTGTATTCTTTTATATGTTCTTGAAGGAATTTGAAGTTCACGCTTTGCAGCTTCTCTTCGAAGCCGGTTTCGTTGTATGATCTGAGACTGAGCACCAATCTTCCTTTTTGTGTCGCGAAAACGATCATTTCAACCTCTTTCGGAGTAAGCTCCAGTGTTATCGTGCTGTATCCTTTAGTACGTCTCGACCGTCGGGCTCCCGCTCTTTTATTTCCCAACTCTTTGCCTGTGGCCAGCACTCTGACGCTTTGAAGTATCGTGAGAGTGACGACGTCCAGGGATTTGTCTCCTTTCATTTCCGGGAAGCGGAATGTGCCGAGGATATCGACATTGTCTTCGGGTTTTATCATCGATGAAACCGAGGATGTGGCGTCCACCGATATTGAAATCGCGCGCATGTCCATTTTCACGACGCCCGCCAAACCGGCTCTCCGGCTGGTGTCGTTTCTGATGTCGGAGTATCTCAAAATGGTGCCTGAAAGCATACTGCGGTCCGCTTTCTGTTTGAGTATTTCGAATCTGTTTTTCCAGAGGACCTCATCGTTTCTCTGCGAACGGAATCTTTCGGCCGTGAAGTTCATGATGTCCGACTCTTCAATCACCTCGCCTTCCGTTTTTGGAATTCTGAGCTTTATCAGTTCCACTTTTTGAGTCTTCGCCCGAAGCTTGTTTTTTTCATATTGGAGTTGAGTGTAGGTCAGATAAAAGGCGAGGAGGCCGAAAGCCACCGCGGCGATGAGAAGCACTTTTTGTTTCATTTCCGTTGTTCTCCGTTGTTCTTTACTCGTCCTGAGTTTTACTATTGTCTTCTTGGTCAACCCCGTTTTCCCTCGGGTTGGAAACAAATATACACCAAATCCCGATATTGTAAAACGTAAAACGTTCGGGAATGTAATATTATTGCCCTTTACCCAAAATCGTTAAATTTGGATTTGGCTTTCCGCCAACTGCTGAACCACGACGATTTCGAGGAAGCGCTGGCGGTTCTGTGGATGTTGGAAGCTCACTATCGACCTCGCATCGGTTGAAACAATGATTGCGAATTCTCATCAATCCGGGAGATTTTTAGAATAGGGCAACTGTTTCCGGGAAAGATTCTAACCACGAAGCATTTATCCGCCTTGGTGCTCTTGGCGACTTGGCGGTGAATTGCGGCTTTCAACGTTGTTTTGTAAAAAAAACGCTTTTTTTTCAAAAAACGGCTTGTATTTGGATTTATATGGATTATTTTGGAATACTTTGGATTATAATGGGGTGTGTATGCTTTCATTTTGCGGACAGGACAACGGCACGATTGACGCGAACGGCAGAGTGAAGTTCAGCCCTCGCATATTCTCCGATTTCAAGGAGAAATGTGATTGCGAAGTTGTGTTGCACGCCCTTCCCGAGGGCGCGCTGGCGGTTTATCCGGAGGACATCTATTCTAATATGAGGCGCGGCGAGGCGAAGCCGGCCGAGAGTGCCGGTGGAAGTTTGGTTTTTCGGAGGAATTTGAGAAGTTTTGGCGCCTTCTCGTCGTCTGAGAGGATTTCAGCGCAGGGGCGGATTACCATTCCGCCGGCGTTCCGCGAACGCCTTGGTTTGGTCCCGAACAATGAAATTGTCGTTGTCGGAGTCGAGATAGGTGTTGAGATATGGAGTATCGAACTTTGGAGCGAGGAGTTGAGCAAGATTGACGAGCATGCCATTGAGAAAGGCGAGCGTGAAATGGCCGCGGATTTGGTGATCAACAACGGAGGGTGAGAAGATGATTAAGCTGATGCGTGGAAAAAACGGGAAAGGGCTGCTTGTCTTGTCGGTCGCTATTTTGATCATATTGTCTCTTTTTCTTGTAGGGAGTGGATTCACCAAGGTGAGCGGAGCGCGATTTTCGCGGAGAAGTTCAAGAAATTCCGAGTGTGAGCGCTGGAGTGTCATTCTCCGCTCGATGTCTGGTGGGGTATCTGTGGCGCACAGGAATTCATGGCGTGAAATGGCTCGGAAGCGTCCGGAGTTGATGATGAGACTTGTGTCGGAAGGGCGTTGAGCGAGCGAATAGCGTTTTTGTATCGTTGTTCCGGGAAAACTTGAGGTGCTGCTTATGGAGCCGTCTTCTCCTTCGCACAAACGGGCAGCTATCCTTATGTTTTTCCTCTTTCTTTGGGCGGCGCTTGTCGCCGCCCGTCTTTTTTACTTCACTGTTTTCGCCCAGGATGAATATTTGGCGGCTGGAGAGCGTATCTCCCAGCGCGTCGGTCGTATTCCTTCGACGCGCGGGCGCATTATGAGTTCGACCGGCGCTGTGCTCGCATGGAGCGAGATGCGCACCGACCTGATTGTGAACACCGTTCCAGAATCAAGTTTCCGTAGGAGTTTTTTGGAGCGGCGCGTCGGAAAATTCATTCCGGGGTTTTCTTTCGATTCCATGGAATCGGAGATGGCGATCAAAAAAGATTTGCCGCCGCGAGAACTGATTCGTTTGTATCCTCTCGTTTTACGATACCTGGAATTCGAGTTTTTCAGAAGGGTCATACGCAGGCATGCGCCGGGGGAAGATGAAGGATTGATTGGCGACACGGTTGAGGAGGACGGCAGGCTCGTTGGTATAAGCGGTTACGAAAAAAGGTACGATCGTCGGTTGCGCGGTTTGGACGGGGAGTTTCGAGTTATGGTTGATAAGACCGGACGATGGATTCCAGGCACTTGGAGGGAAACCGTCAAGCCTCGCAATGGCCATGACGTTGTCGTCCGTGAGTAGGGCGGAGCGTCCTCGCCCGCCCATTTCCATGAGCCAGTGAGTCGGTGAGTCGGTGAGTCGGTGAGACTGCCTGCCACGCCGTCAAGTCCCGCCGTAGTATAAGCGAAGGTGGAAGTCCCGAGAGGACGAAGGAGGGCAAGACGGAGAGACGGCGAGGTGAAGAAGGAGGGCAATGTTGAATTTTCAATCTTCAATTTTCAAGTGAATACACCGTGTCATTGAGTCGTCGAGTCACTTCGTCAAAAAAAACGCCAGGTTGCAAGAATAGTGGGGCGGCGGGATTAACCTTGAACATTGAATTGGAGAAGTGGAAGAATATCCAATATCCGCGGTTCGAAGAGATTGCGGAGCGACATCGAACTTTCAACTTTACAAACTTTAAACTTGACTCTTATGGAGTGGCT
>JAADHT010000200.1:0-2178 GCA_013151705.1 Kiritimatiellota bacterium
AGCGATAGAATCTCACCAATCCGAGCGACGCTTTTCAAATCCCACAACTCCTTGTAGCGTGAAGAGACCTCTTCGAGATGGGTGGCCGGGATTCCGGCCCGCCAGTACAACCACGGAATAAGCAGGACGAGCAGTCCAAACCCGTATGCGAAAACAGTTTTGGCCTTTTTGAGAGTGAAACGCGGCGAAAGGTGGAAACAAGCGAGAACACCAACGTTGATGGCGGCGATAGCCATCCCCTCGTTTTTGGTGAAAGCGCAGAAAAAGCTGAAAAGAAAAGACAGCAAACAATCCCGTAAATCCTTTTCGGCCAGAAATTTCACCAAGTAGAAAACGGAGCCGGCGTAAAACATAGTTAGCGGCGCATCGGCGATCCCGACCGCGCTCCAGCGAATCAAAACAGGGTGGCTGATGAAAACAAGCGTCAAACACAGGGCTGCGGCACGGTTCAATTTCCATCTCAACGACGAGTAGATGAAAATCATTCCGGCCAAATAGAAAAACGGAAAAATCAATTTGCCCAAACAATCATCAAAACGTCCAAGCGAGACGTATATGCCGGAAATAAGAAAAGGCACGGACAACGGATAGTTCAAATGGCTGTAGCTCAAAGAAGGCTGATGGAAAAAACCTCCGTAAAGCCCCTCGTGGAATAGGGCTTTCGCCTTGAGGCACCAGAGAGCGAAAGAGTCGATCGAATACAAGGGCATTAACAACGCGTCGGCTAGAATGATGCAGAAAAAATACGCCGCGACAATAGCGCCCACCGCCAAAAAGGGAATTTCGCTTTTCGCGACGCGGCTGAAAGGCGTCGGCGCGCGAATTCCGCCATAACGAGCGAATACCAGGATTGCGACGCTGGATGCCAACAGGAGCGCGCTTGTCAGGGGAACAGTGGGCGGAACACCCACCAAAGAGAACCAAAAGAAAATCGTGGAGACCGCTCCGGCGCCAATCAACATACTCGATGACAGCGTCTCCAAAGCACTACGTGGCTTCCCGTTGAAAATCACCGATACGACGACGAAGCCCGTCAAGAAGATCGTCAAAAAGTATATGGAAGTGAATAAATAGTCAATCATCGTCTTTTTCGTTCTTTTTCCCTGTCCAATGCGGGAAGCGGGGGTAATTTTTCGACCATAGTGTGGATTCCGCCGTTTGGATCCCGGGTCAGCGTTATGATTCTCAAGACATTGTTTTTCCGCATCCACTCGACGGAAGGGTGGAACGGGTTGTCGGCCATATACACGCCGGTGTTCACAATGACACCGGGAGGAACGACGAAAACCCTCCTGGGATATAGATGATAAACAGCGCGGAAATAAGTCAACAGAGGCGTGGCTCTGTCATGTTCCTTTTTCGGTTTGGGGAACCCGTTGAATTTCAATATGATATTGCCTTCCGGAGCCGCTTCGTCTAGAAAACGATCCAAACCGATGCCGAGAAAAACACGGGATTCGTCTTTTTCCAGCAGAACCTGTTTCAGCAATGTCAAACGCGAAGTGGGTTGCAGGCTACTCCAAACATTCATGCAAACGGATAATCCCAACGCCAAGAGTAATGCGAGGCTTTTCCATTCGAATTTTGATCCAAATTCACTTTTTCGCATTCTTTTTCCGCTCCACCTTGCTAGTCTCAACTCGTGCTTTAGGTGGAGCCCCGGAAATGACTTTTCCCACTTTGTCGTCAATTCGCAAACAACCCCGCGCCAACGTCCCCAATACGATGGAAAGCGCGAGAACCGCGGTGATTATCAAAATTCTAATCCAACAGGAGCGGCGGCGTTCAACATCCAATTCACCGAGATAGTGTTTTGTTTGATCGAAGAAAGTGCGGCGCGAGTTTCGCGGATACGCCGGCTCGCGGGTGAAAAGAAGTCCGAGCCGCCTATTCATCCGCATCGAGGCGTTTATCGACCAACCACATGCTTCAAGTATCATCGCTATGTTGCGGTGGCGAAGCTTCAACACGGCCGCGATCACGATCGGAGTGGCGACCACAACGACAATCCCCACGACGAACAGTCCTATCTTCAAAAGCACCCCCTCCCCTTTCAAAGCCGTCATCACCGACGCGAAAGCGCTTCCTATTCCGGCTACTCCTATCCCGCCGCCAAGCAACATCATCGGACCGGTCCATGACGACGCTTTCGCTCGGGTGTCGGCGGCCATCGCCTGT
>JAADHT010000200.1:2193-4178 GCA_013151705.1 Kiritimatiellota bacterium
TTTGTCCACGCCGCTCTCGACCTTCTTGTACGCGGTCGCTTTGAGTTTTTCAGTATGTTTTTTTATAAGCGCTCCAACTTTCGAGAATGGAGTCATAAGCGCTTCGAGAATCGAGACCGGATGCTGAAGGAAGTCCACCACCTCGGCATCCCACTCCATTCCGTCCGGGGTCGTGAAAACCCCTCTTTTACCTATGCGGATATTGTCAACCTTGCCCGAGGTCACGCCGGTCGCCACATTCATGGTCTTTTCGGCGGAACCGTTTTTCGTAGCGAGTTTAAGGTACATCACGCAGATGTTGCTGTCAACCGCCACTTTCTTGTGTTTGGCGACATCCATAACCTTCAAATTCAAGTCGAAATGCCTGGCATCCATCACAAGCCTGCCTACTTGAAGCATTGAAAGAGCGCTGGGATCGTAAAGAGAGGTGAATGAAACGAAGTTGTTCGTGAACTCCATCATATGCTTCTTGTAGAGAATCAGTTTCTCAACCTCCTCAACGCGCGCGATCTCCTTCGCGACGGCCTTGTCCCTCTCGAATATGGGGGCCAAAGCCTTGTCGTTGCCAGCCTTCGAGTATTCACGCAACTTATCCAAAGATAGCTTGTCCACACTCCCGTCAGGCTTGGCGGCGCGCCATTCCGCGAAACCGGAAAACTCCCTTTTCAACGACTCCCATTCATCAAGAGTCAAAACATTTTTCACCCTGGCTCCCTTCTTCCATCTTTTCAAAACCATATCCGCGAAAACCGCGGCGGCTCCACGGTAGAACGGATTGATTTTATCATCGAACACGAGGCGCTCGTCAGTCGTCGGACGAGTCAAAGAACTCGCCTCCAGTCGTTCGCGGATCGCGTTCACGCTACCGACATCCAGTTCCGCTATTTCAGCGTCTCCGGCGTTGAACCGCTTGGCGAAAGCCTGGTCTTGGGACAACAACGCGCATTGAGCGAAAAACTGATCAATTTTCTTTTCCAACGCCAATAACGCGTCGAAAGCGGAGGCTGTGTCTTCTCCCCATGCCAAAACATTGTTTTCCTCTTCTCCATCCTTTAATTCCCCCTTCGCGTTCCAGTCAAGATAAGCGTTCAAATCAGACATGAATTTATCGACGATCTCCGCCGTCACTCCAACACCGCCTCCAGCGTCCGGCGCCCCTCCGGAAACCGCGACCACGTCGGTCACGAATTCCGCAAGTTTAGCGTCTTTGATGGATGACGCCGGGATCACTCCGTCGCCGTTGCATTCGCCGGACGACAAAATGTCCTGTCTGCATCTGGTTTGACCGACCGAAATGGTATTTGAATCATCCGCGTTCAAATTGGAGAGCATAAGCTTCGCCGATGAGAGCAGCGCCTTGCCGGTATCCGTTTCCGGATTGAGGGCGGCCAGGGGAATGCTTTCAGATGGATCAAGCAGAATGGAGGTGTCGCGCAACGCCGAAAGAAGCCATTTCACCGCTTTTCTCAACTCGTCGCTGCGAATTCTCCCGTTGGAGTCGGCATCCAGAAAGTTCGTGAACGCCGGATCACAATTGAAAGTGTCGACGGGGGCGCTGGTAGCCATCCAGTGGGCGTCGTCCAGTTCGAGAATATGCGAGAGCAGTTCGGGCGAGTCAAGGGACAATTGATGCCGCCCGCCCAATTTCCTGAAAACAATTGTTTTATCGTCAGACATAAAGCCTTCCAGCCTCCGTTGAATGGACCGCTCGTTTAGTACTTCGCGATCTATAAGAGTGCGAAGACGCCCGCGACGTAGCGGTCGACAAAAATACCCCATGTGAACGACGCGTCGCGAACAATTCCGCGGGCAACGGTTCCAGAGTCCGTCTCGCGCGTCGCTACCACTACCAGCTATGCCCCCGACACGGTCGGCGAGACGAACCTGCTCGGAGCGCGCGGGAACAGTATTTTTCGCCCATTTCCTAGTGGTGGGAGAAAATGCGCTCCGGCGCGTGCGTCAAAGCCACTTCCAACTCGTTCGCT
>JAADHT010000071.1 GCA_013151705.1 Kiritimatiellota bacterium
CGCCAAAATACACGGTGACGACAAGGTCGAGCATGACAAGGCGCGTTCGAAGTTGATACAGGCGAACTTGCGGCTTGTCGTCAAAATAGCCCACGATTTCAAAGGTTTGGGGTTGCCTTTGCTGGATCTCATCTCCGAAGGCAACATAGGTTTGATGCGCGCCGTCGAGAAGTTCGATCCGGCGAAAGGCGCCAAATTCAGCTCGTACGCCGCTTGGTGGATAAAGCAATCCATGCGCCGGGCGTTGGCCAATCAAAGCAGAACTATTCGAATACCTGTTCAGTCAGCGGGGAAGATCAATAAGATCAAAGCCGCCAGAATCAAACTGACGGAGAAACTGGAACGCGAGCCGACGGATGCCGAGATCGCGGAATTCCTGGAATTCAGCGAGTGCACCGTCGCGGGACTCAAACTGGCCGATCTCAGAACCTTTTCGCTGCACGATCCCATTCAGCAGGGGGAGGACGGCGAGTTTCAGGACATAATTCCCGATCAGGGAGCGTTCACCCCGGATAAGATTCTCGGAAACACCGAGTCGCTGGCGAGGCTCAAGCATCTTTTGACGGGGTTGGACAATCGCGAGATAATGATTCTGAATATGCGTTTCGGGATGGACGGAAGCCGACCGAAGACCTTGGAGGAGGTGAGCCAGGAGATCGGAAGAACCCGCGAACGCGTCAGGCAGATACAAAATCAGGCGTTGTCGAAACTTAAAGCCCTGCTGATTGACGAGTCCGGTTATTTGAACGACTGACATTCTCCAATATTCTCTCTGATTTGAAAACCGAACGCCGGATGATCGAATTCCGATCGAAATGAGAAAAATTGAACGCCCTTAAGGAGGTGAGACTATTATGACAGAGGTTAGAGTGAGAAAAGGCGAGCCTATAGAGAAGGTGCTCCGCAAGCTCAAGAAGAAGCTTGACAAGGAGGGAACTCTCAAAGATCTTCGCAACAGACGTTACTACGAGAAACCAAGCGAGGCCAAACGCAGATCCCGCAAACGCGTGGCTTCGAGATAGGTCTCCGGAAATACCGCCCGGAAGGTTTTTCGATTTCTCTTCGGGCGTTGTTTGGGAAAGTTTGTTGAATCACAACGGCCCGGGTTCGTCCCGGGTTTTTTTGCGTGCGGGTGAGAATTCGCGCGATGGGGATGGACATGGGGATGACTTTGGATGGAGACGTCAATCTGGACGGGCGCGTTGGAATCACGATTCTCGGTAGCGGCAGCCGAGGGAACGCGGTGCTAGTTGGAACCGTTGAATCAGCGTTGCTTATCGACGCGGGGTTCAGCAGAAAGGAGATTCTCGCGAGACTCGCGACCGCCGGACTCGATCCGTGCGTAGTCAAAGCTTTGCTTATCACGCACGATCATGGCGATCACGTCTCCGGAGCGAGGGTTCTGGCGGATCACCTTGATATTCCCACCTATCTCAACGCCGCCACCTTGAAACACCTTGGCAAACGCAATCTGGTGGGCGCCAAAACCACAGTTTTCGACTCAGGTTCCACGTTTTCGTTGCATCCATTCGAAGTGCGTCCTTTTTCCGTGCCTCATGACGCGTTGGAGCCGGTCGGTTTTCTGATCTCACATACCCGTTCCGACGGAATGACGGTGAAAATAGGCATAGCGACGGATCTGGGGCATGTCAGCATGCTCGTCAGCGCGAGACTCGCGGATTGCGACGCCCTTGTGCTGGAGTGCAACCACGACGTCAAGCTGCTCAGGACTTCCGACAGATCCTTGAACCTCAAGCGAAGAATAGGCGGCAGATTCGGGCATTTGAACAACGTCGATGCCGTTGAGGCGCTCGCCGGCCTCGTGGGAGCGAAAACCAGACATGTCTGCCTCTGCCATTTGAGCGGCGACTGCAACGATAGGGGCATCGTCGAGGAACTGGCTTCCGCGAAACTCGCGGAGATCGGCCGATCCGACATAACTTTATCCATCGCCGAGCAGAACGCCCCATTGGAGACCATCTGGCTCTAAACTAGTACTGTGTATACGTTAAAACTTCACTTTGACAAGAAGCATTTCGGGAATTCAGGTTCCGCCGCGGACGAAAAGCGATATTAATACGATATTAATATCGTTGTCGAACACGCCAGGCGCGCAAGTCAAATTTGAATGTCGCCCGCGGTGTCGGGATGTTTTTCGGGCTGGGAGGTTGCGAAAAAAGAAACAGGCTTATAACGTATTACATTCAAAGGGGTTGAAAAGTTGCACTTCGGACTTGAATGCAGCTTTTTTAGAGTTTTTCGAGTGGCAATGGTTGCTTATGCGGATTTTTATACATTCTTCAGATGCCGATTCAGTGGATTTGAGCGTTGCGGGCGGCCACGAATTGGTTTTCGACGCTTCCTCCCGCTCCGTCGAGACGCGTTTTCATCCCGGAGTGTCGCTGGAGTTAGCGGAAACCGCGGAGCGACTCGAGTGTGAAATGGTGGCGTCTTTGCCGAACGGAGTCTCCGGAAAGGATTTCGAGGCATTGCTTGCGGCTTTGCCGGACGCTGATAGGCCGACGGGAGTCGTGGTAGGCCGTAGAAGAAGCGTGAAACAAGGGAACGATCGGTCCGTTTTTCTTTTGCGGTTGCTGACCGGAGAGAGTATTCCAGATTTCGCGTCGCCTATCGCGGTTTATCCCACGAAATTGCTGCTGGCCGCTTCCAACCGCCTATACGAGAGTCCGAATTTCGCGGTCGATATTCTCGTTTTCGCTTCGCGGAGCGGATACGCGTTGCGTCAAGCCGACGTTGAGTGTTCCGACTCCGATGGTTTTGATGCTGGCGAACCGCTGAAATTATCGTATTTCATTTTGAAATCGCTTTCAATTCTCTCGCCGATTCCACACAAACGATTGTGTGAAAGAAATTTCCAGCGCGAGGCGTTCAAGAAGTTTCTCCTCCATCCATTGAAATTCATAGCTTTTCTATTGAAGGAGAACGCCTCGCCGGCTGGTTTGGCCACAGCGGCGGCCGTGGGCATGTTTTTCGGGACTCTCGCTCTGCCCGGGCTCCACACCGCCGCCATCATCTACGTCAGCGTGAAATTGAGATTGAATAAAATGATGTCGGTGAACATCAGTCATTTGTGTATGCCGCCTTTCGTGCCGATAGCCTGTGTCGAGCTGGGGCATTTCGCATTGAACGGCGAATGGCTGTTTTTCGATTCCATAGGGATTTTTGTGGATGAATTGCCTTCCAGATTGCTTGAATGGCTGCTTGGCTCCGTTATATTGGCACCGCTCAACGCCGTCGTTTTCTGGTGTTTGATTTACGCCGTCGCGAGATTCGCGTCTGGCTTGAGAACGTCTGAAAACTGAATCATGAGCCAGTTGCAAAAGTCTGAACGACCGCGCGGCATCCCATTATGAGCGGGAGGTGGATTTTTCAACACGGTTTGCTCAGACTTTTGCAACTGGCTCAATCTCCTCGAAAAAAGGGGGG
>JAADHT010000049.1 GCA_013151705.1 Kiritimatiellota bacterium
AAAAAAGACGAGCGCTCCCGATTTGGGGTTCATTCATTCAATAACCCTCGACAACGGATCGGCGCTTTACGTCAGGGAGAATCCCTTGGCGCCGATTGTCAATCTTCAGGTGTGGGAGCGGACTGGCAGCATAAATGAGGGCGAGAGGCTGGGATGCGGGCTTTCGCATTTTCTCGAGCATGTGCTGTTTCAAGGCTCCAAAAAGTATTCCCAGTCCCGGATAATGGAGGTAGTCCACTCAAACGGCGGCGAGATGAACGCCTACACGTCGTTCGC
Organism: Kiritimatiellota bacterium; assembly: GCA_013151705.1. GTDB lineage: Bacteria > Verrucomicrobiota > Lentisphaeria > Victivallales > JAADHT01 > JAADHT01. The sequence goes on from JAADHT010000049.1 coordinate 277, forward strand.
GTCGACCGTATACCACATAAACATCCTTTCGGAAGCGGCGTTGAAGGTTTTGGATGTTTTGGTTGATGTCGTTTTCAATCCCGCGTTTCCAACGAAAGCCTTCAAAACCGAGAAGGACGTTATTTTGCGCGAGGCGGCCATGACGCATGACAATCCCGACCGCGCGCTTGGCGAGCTGTTGTGGAAAACGGTTTTCCGCCGACACCCCGTCCGTCATCCCATAATCGGATATCCGGAGCTGATAGAGACCGTGGATTCCAAGATGACCGCCAAATACCATCGGACGCGCTACACGTCCGACAGAACTTATTTCGTTGTCGCGGGCGACGTGGAGGCGGATCGAATCGCGGATTTTCTGAACACGCGGCTCGCCGACGTTCCGAGAATCGGATGCGAATTCGAACCGCCGATCATAGACGAGCCCGAGCAGAAATGCCGGCGGAACGTCGAGACGCGTTTCGACGATCCTCTGGCGAGGTTGGATATCGGATTTCGCATTCCGGATTCCACTTCGAACGACATTCCGGCGTTGGATTTGATTTCGAGCGTTCTTGGACATTCCAAAAGTTCGCGGCTCGTTCGGAAATTGCGGGACTCCAAGAGGATCGCCTTGAATATCGACGCTTACACGTACTCATCCGTTTTCGATGGAATGTTCACCGTCTCCGCCACCTGCGCGCCGGATAAACTTGACGAGCTTGAGTCCGCGGTTTTCGCGGAATTGTCCGAAATCGGCGGTGGAGTCGCCGCGGACGAACTAATCAGAGCGAAACGTCAAATGACCGCCGATTTGTATCACGCCATGCGTTCGAATGGTGGTGTCGCTCGGCTTATCGGCAATTCGGTTATGCTTTACGGCTCTCCAGACTACGCCTGCAAGTATTTGGAGGATGTATCCAATGTCGGGCACGAGGAGATCGCCAGCGTGGCGGAGAGATATCTCGATTCCCAAAGAGCGACCGCCGCCCGCATGCTTCCTCCCGAGAACGACTCCGCGGCGAAAAAGCGCGGCGTTCGGAAAACCGCCGTTTCTCCATCCCCGACAATATCCGAGACTCGTCATGGCGCGCGTTTGGCTTATCTGCGGGATTCCACCACGCCGATCGTCGACGTCGCCATAGTGTTTCCCGGCGGCTCTATTTCGGAGACCGCCGACACGGTCGGCATCTCCAATATGACGGCCAGGCTGCTTATGACGGGAACGAAAAACTTTCCGGAGCGGGAATTCGCAAAAACTTTCGATGACAACGCCGTCAATTTGAGCGTCAGCGGCGGCTCCAACACCATTTCCGTCAGAATGAGCTGCCTTAAAGACGCCTTGGAGCCGGCGTTGGAGGCCTTCCTCTCCATGTTGTCCGAACCGTTGTTTTCCGAGGATAAATTGGAGCGCGAAAGAGATATCATTCTGGAGTCTCTGAAAAGCCGGGCGATGTCTCCCCAGTCCGTCGCCGAGGATAAAATGAGGGAGTTGCTGTACGGTTCCCATCCGTACGCTTTGCCCAAGTACGGTCGCTCCGAAACTCTCTCCGCTTTGACTTCCAACGCGCTCCGCGATTATTATTTCAACACCGTTTTGAACGTCGGAACCTCCGTCTTCGGCATCGCCGGCGATATTTCCGAACGGGAGTCCGCGAAACTCGCGGAGAAAATCTCGAAAACCATTCCTTGGAGTTCATCCGCTACGGCGTCTTTGCCGGATCCTCCGGTTTTCCCGGACTCTCCGAAACGTGGAGAGACCGTTCTCCCAAGGGAGCAAAGCGTTGTTTTGATGGGAATGAAGGGGTGTTCCAACACATCTCCAGACAGATTCGCTTTGGATGTAGTTCAAACGGCCTTGAACGGTTTGGAGACGCGGCTTTTCAAGTCGATTCGGGGCGATGCCGGATTGGCGTATTACACGGGGTTGTATTCTTCGCGCGGCATCCACGACGGTTTTTTGGCGTTCTACGCCGGAACGCAGCCGAAATCGGTGGTCAGAGTTATTGATCTTATAACCAAAGAGCAGTCAAAATTGGCTAGAAACGGATTGACGAAGGACGAGTTTTCCGCGTCTCTCGCGCGTTTGAAGGGTGATGCCGCCGACCATAAGTTGAACACGGCCGTCATGATTTTCGAATGCGCCCTTTCGGAGTTCTACGGCAACGGTTTTCTTGAGTCTTGGGATATTATGGAGCGCTATTCGAAACTGACACTGGCCAAAGTCAATTCAATCGCCGGGAAATATTTCGCCAACAAAACAACCGCGACCGCGGTGGCGGGACCGAAAACAGGCGGGTGACTCTCGGATAGTGGAGCTGTTTTATTCGCTATGAAACGCGCGGAAAGCCTTTGGGGGCGTAGCTCAAATAAATAACGAGTGAATGTCGAACTCAGAACTTCGAACGCTGAGCTTCGAACTGGTGATACGCAAAAATATGGGTGTTCTGTGAGTTGATTTGTGTTTAATTGAGGAAATTCGCTTTATGTTTTTTTCAGATGACGATTTCCCGTCCCCGTCCGCGCTTCCGCCGCGTTCGGAAATAGACGATTCCTTGAAATGGAATCTCGCCGCTCTTTACGCGTCGATCGATGATTGGGAGAGGGATTTCGCCATTCTCGATTCGCTTCTTAACGCGGCGAACCGTTTCAATGGACACTTGGGTGATTCCCCGGAGCGGCTGAAAGGCGCTTACGAGGCGTTCGACGCGCTCCACAGAACTTTGGAGAAGGTCTATACCCACGCGCGTCTCGCGTCCGACGAGGACATATCCGATTCCGAGCCGATGGGACGTCTCGATCGGATAACCGCCAGATTCGCGGAACTGCAGGGAGCGCTAGCCTGGTTCGAACCGGAATTGCTCGCGCTTCCGGACGAGCGGATCGAGGAGTATTTGAATTCCGCGGAACTCGCGTTTTACAAGCGCTCCATCGGGGAGACGCTGCGTTTCAAACCGCACACCCTATCCGCGGGGGAGGAGAGGCTGCTCGGGATGGCCTCGGACGCGCTGTCCACTCCGGAGAAGGTGTTTTCCGCTTTGAACAACGTTGATATCGTGTTTCCGGAGGTGCCGGACGGCAAAGGAGGCTCCGTAGTACTTACGCACGGTAATTTCTCCAAACTTCTCGAGTCGGAAAACCGCGAGGTTCGCGAAAAGGCTTTCAACGCGATGTACGACACGTTCGGCAAGTACCGCGACACGCTGACCGCGACTCTCGCGGGATGCGTGAAGACGCATCTGCTCAACAGGGCCGCGCGGAAATACCCCTCCGCTCTCGACGCGTCGTTGCATGTGGACGACGTGCCTCGCTCCGTTTACGAGAATCTCATATCCACGGTGAGAAAGCGCCTGCCGGACTTCCATTCCTATCTGGAATTGCGTAAAAAAGTCTTGAAAATAGATGATTTGGGAATGCACGACCTGCGCAATCCGCTCATTTCCGACCGCGACAAAACGTTCACTTGGGGCGAGGCGCGTGCGATGGTGCTGGCCGCTTTGGCTCCTTTGGGAGGCGAGTACGCGAAACTCGCGGAGCGCGCTTTCGATGAGCGTTGGATAGACGTGATGGAGTCGAAAGGAAAGCGTTCCGGAGCGTATTCCGGCGGTTGCTACGACTCCTACCCGTACATTCTGATGAATTTCAACGGCACGTTGAACGATGTTTTCACGCTGGCGCATGAACTCGGGCACTCGATGCACTCGCTTCTCTCGAAGACGAACCAGGAATACCACTACGCCGACTACAGAATATTCGTCGCGGAAGTCGCGTCCACGACCAACGAACTGCTGCTGCACGATTATTTGAAGCGGTCGAGTAGCGATGACGACGAGTTGTCCGCGCATCTGCTCACGCATCTGCTGGACGAGATACGAGGAACGGTTTACAGGCAGACGATGTTCGCGGAGTTCGAGAAACATATCCACGAGGAGTTGGAGGCGGGACGGCCGCTTACCGCGGATTCGCTTTCGGAATCCTACTGTGAATTGAACAAGGCGTATCACGGCAAGGTGATTGACGCCGACGCTAGAATCGCGGTGGAATGGGCCAGAATCCCCCATTTCTACTACAATTTCTACGTCTACAAATACGCCACCGGCTTTTCGGCCGCCGCCGCCTTGTCGAAAGGCGTTCTGTCGGGAAATTCCGCCAAACTCGAAGCGTATCTCGGGTTCCTCAAGGCCGGTTCCACGAAAAACGTATTGGATATTATGCTCGATGCCGGAGTGGATCTTCGATCCTCCAAGCCGGTTGACGACGCCCTCGACCTTTTCGCCGAAACGACCGCGGAACTCGCGGATTCGCTTTTTTCAACGAAAATCATTTGACATTGATTTTTCGGAATGTATTTCCGGCAACGTTGCCGAAAACGTGTTTCATGCTGGAATTAGTCTGAAACAATAGGCAACGACTGTTTTGTTTATTGGAATCAGAGACGAATTATGAATCATTAACCCGACATTAAAGTGTTTGACATGTCGCTGGGGTGCGGACGACGAGCGTTCCGATACGATTCGCTCCCTTATCGCCGCGGGTGTCGCGGGTATGATCGTCGATGGAGGTTGCGACGAGCCCGCTCTCCATCTTTTGACGCGCAACAAAGTCCCGGTTGTCGTTTACGACGGGGATTCGCCGGAAGTGGATTCGGTTTTTCTGGATCGCGAATCCGGAGTTTTCTCCGCCATGGAGCATCTTTTCTTGAAAGGACGCAAACGGACAGTGTTGCTTGGCGCTACGGAGAGCGATTCCCGCCACAAAGCGTACACCGCGGCCCATGCGGATTTTGGCGTTGAAACGAGGAGTTGGTTGATTGTGTCGGATCCGACGAATACAACCTCGAATTCGCCTTCGTTGAAATCTTTCGGAGAGTGCCGAATACTTTCCCGACACTATCAAGGAGCACACTACATCGAACGCCGCTTCGACGCAAGTCGTCAAGATGATTTCTTTTTTTGGATTATTTGATGATTTTATCGATGACGGCTTGAAAAAACAGGAAAAGACGCTACTATTGTGCGCTTGTTTCGTTCGCAACCCCTTGTGGTTGGCGGTTATCGCCGGTTGTTCCGGGTGTTTGGGAGCTGATTTCATATTGGTGGACATTGTGGCACTCGCCACAGGTGACATTTGGATATTTTACTTTTTCGAGCTATAAAACAGGTGATTTATTATGAAGAGGACATTTCAACCATCGAATTTGAAACGTAAACGCAGATTGGGGTTCCGATCCAAGATGTCGAACAGACACGGCCGCGCGATCATCAAGAGAAGAAGGCAACGAGGCCGCACGAGATTGACGGCGTGACGATTCCGGCGTCCGTGATGACGATGACAACGCTTTTTTGAGTTCGCCGTACGCGAGGGAATGAACAATGAACTCAGAAATGAACGACGCTAGTGGATTCAAGCCTTTGCAATTCGGCAAGGCGACGTTGGGGCGAAAAGAGACTATTGGATTGAAATCCGAATTCGATTATGTCCGGTGTCACGGCGAAAAACATGTTGGACGCCTGATGTTGCTGGTGGCGGCGCCGACTCCCGACTGTCGTTTGCGTTTCGGGATAATATGCGGAAAGAAATACAGCAAAAAAGCTGTTTTGAGAAACAGGGCGAGGCGGCTTCTGAAAGAGTCGTTCCGCCTCCTGAAGAATCGAGTGAAGCCGGCTCATTGTCTTTTCATAACGAGAATGGCGATGATGAATGTCGGATTGAGGGTGGTTCAAAAGGAGATGCTCTGGCTTCTCGACAAAGCGAAAATACTGGAAAAAAGGGACTGTTGACTTCGGCGTTTCCGGTTTTGTCGCTCGTTTTACTCTACCGCATGTTGATCTCGCCTTGGATGCCTCGTTGCTGTCGTTTCACGCCATCGTGTTCGGAATATGCCGAAACGGCTTTGCGCAAACACGGATTGCTACGTGGAACATATTTGATGGTCCGGCGGCTTTTGAGATGCCAGCCGTTTTGCGCGGGTGGCCACGATCCAGTTCCTGAATTGAAAAAACGACCTTTGAAGGATGACGATATATGAAATTGGATAAAGAGACTGTAATCGCTCTTATAATATGCATGGCGTTGTTGATGTCTTGGCCATCTATTCAGAACTATATCTGGCCGCCGCCACCACCTTCGAGGACTCCTCCTTCGGCGAAAATCGAGAAAGCCGAAGCGCCAAAGTCCACCGCGCGGAGCTCCAAACCCGTCGAGACGGGCCGGGCCAGTGGAAAACCGGCTGGCGACAAGAGTGTCGCCGGAGGCGGGGATATTCTAGAGCCGAAGTCGAAGTCCGATCCCGTTATAAATTCCGAGCTCACTCCGCGTCCGGTGGTCAATTCCGCGAACCTAGCGGCGAGTCCCTGCGTCGATTTGGAGAACGACTATATCCGAGCTACGATCAATCCGAATCTCGCCGCCGTAACCAAAGTCGTGCTGAAAAAATACAAAAACGCCGACAAAAAGAGCCTGGTCTCCCTATTTTCCGATGACGCCGCGGCGTTGGCGCTTCTCCCTTCCGGAAATTCCTTTTGGAAACTGCTCTCCACCGAGCTTTCAACCGTGGATGACACCGGTGCGACAGTGGATGATGTCGGAGCGATCCGCTCGGTGTCTCTGAAACGGACCTTTGAGACATCTTCCGGCGGTAGTTTCGAGATGGTTCAGACTTGGGCGATAAAGGATGAATACACGATAACGTCCAGAGTCGATATCCGCAACACCTCCGCGAAGCCTCTCGATTTGGGACGTCTTTTTGTTTCGACGGGAGGCATCCCGAACATCCATAGTCAATGCGGCGACAAGGTGCCTTTCAGGGAGAATCACGAGATCGACTTCTTCAATTTGGAAACTGAGAAGGTTGTGTCTATTTCCGCGGGCTCCAGTCCGGGGTTTTTCGCTATGATCACTGGCGCCGCGAAGAACGCGCCTAAAAAGCCGTTCCTGAAAAAGGAGGCTGGGCCCGCCAAATGGGTGGCTGTAACCAACAGGTATTTCGTGTCGCTTCTAGTTCCCGTCGAACCTTTCTCGCAAGGCGTTGTGGCCCAAGCCAGCGTGGCCGAGAGGAAGGATGGAGAGGAGTATATCGTCGCCAAGGGAAACGGGGTAGTGCGTCTTCCCGATCCGATCTCCCCCAATGCCGTTCGCTCGTTGTCGTTCGAATGTTTCGCGGGGCCGAAGAAAATGAGGCTTTTGGCCGTCGTCGATCCGGACGCCTCGAAAATAATGAGGCTCTATATAATGGGGATGGTGTTTTTGGAGCCGCTTTCCAGGTTGCTTCTCACCGCGCTGCTCTGGTTGAAGGCTTGGTGCGGAAGTTATGGATGGAGCATTGTTCTTTTGACGCTCATAGTCAAAACGATCTTTTGGCCGGTAACGCACAAGGCGAACGTCTCGATGAGGAAGATGCAGAAAATCCAGCCGATGCTGAAAGAGATAAGAAAGGAGTTCAAGGACAATCCGCAGAAAATGCACATGGAGATGATGAAACTCCAGAAGGAGCACAACGTCAGCCCATTGGGAGGTTGCCTTCCCATGCTCCTGCAGATGCCGGTTTTCCTGGCGTTGTACGCCACGTTGAGCGGAACCGTCGAACCTAGGCAGGCATCGTTTTTGTGGGCGGGTGATTTATCGTTGCCGGACACTATTTTCACGATTCCGGGTCTCGGACTGCCAATTCGCCCGTTGATGCTGATGATGACCGCTACTATGGTGTTGCAGCAGAAACTGACTCCGACCGCGGCTGATCCGGCGCAACAGAAGGTTATGATGTTCATGCCGTTGCTGATGCTGGTTATGCTTTACAGCCTGCCGTCGGGCCTCACATTGTATTGGACGGTCAGTCAGTTCATCAGCGTGGCTCAACTTGTGGTGAACAAGGAGCTGGAGAGAAGGGAGGAATTGAGGGAGGCCGCCGCGTCCTCCTCCTAAAGACGGAGAAACGTTTTCGGCGGTGAAATTATGAAAGTTCGAAGCCGCCTGAAAAGGGTTCGGATGATTTTTCCGGGCGAAACGCGTTATCGGATTCGACCGCGTGTCGGGTGTTCAATTCGCCGTGGACAAAAAGGTCGAAATTAAAAATTCTCTTGGATTCCCGCGAATCCAGGAATATGTCAGACTTGGTACAACTAGGAGAGAAAAATGGAAGAGACACTCGAAAAGGCCCCAAAAGTGCTGGGAACAATGTTGGACTACTTGGGACTCGACGCCAGCGTGAAGTCGGAGGAGCGCAACGGAAACGTCCACTTGACCGTTTTTTCGGAGGAGGCGGGACGCATAATCGGAAGAAAGGGACAGTCGCTTCAAAGCCTTCAACTGCTTTTGAACCGGATCATTTCCAAAGGAAAGGTTAAATCGCCAAGATTGTTCATCGATGTAGATGGTTATAGGAAACCGGAGCGCGGTGTATATGAGGAAGATCGCTGTTCAGGAGACAGGGAGCGTCGTGGCGAGCGGAAAGAGCGTCGCGGTGATGACGCCCGCGAGGATCCGGAGGCCAGGGAGGCGCGGATTCGGCAACAGGCCTTGGATACCGCCAAAGAGGTGAAACGGTGGGGTGAACCCGCCACTTTGTCTCCTATGAGCGGTCGTGACAGGCGTTTCGTCCACCTGGCCTTGGAGGACGACCCCGAGATAGCGACTGAAAGCGCCACTCCATCCGATGGCGACGAGCGCTACAAAAGTATCGTTATCTCTTTGAAAAAGTGATATAGTTTAGATTTGTTGAATCAAACGTCCAGCGCGCATGAGTCGTGTTGGACGTTTTTTTGTGGAGACACGGACGACAATGGACATAACGGACGCGGGGGGATGAAGCCGCCCGCGAGGCGATAGCTCTTTTGTCGCTGTCCGCTACGATTTGAGCACGGCCACGAAAGCTTCCTGCGGAATATTAACCTGCCCAATCTGCTTCATCCGTTTTTTTCCGGCTTTCTGTTTTTCCAGGAGTTTTCGCTTTCTCGTTATGTCGCCTCCATAGCATTTAGCGAGCACGTTTTTCCGCAATTGGCGAATGGTCTCCCGCGCGACTATTTTACCCCCGACCGCCGCTTGAATGGCGATTTGGAACATTTGCTGCGGAACAACTTCCTTCAATTTTTTGGCAATGCGTTTGCCATGCGCCGCCGCGTTGTCGATATGGACAATGGAGGAGAACGCGTCGACCGGTTCCCCATTCACGAGCATATCAAGTTTGACGAGCTTGTCCGGTTTGTACCCGGCGATTTCGTAATCCATACTCCCGTAGCCGCGGGTTATCGACTTCAATTTGTCGTGGAAATCAATCAGTATCTCGTGCATCGGCATTTCGGCGGTTATTATGACATGCCCGGCGTCCACGGAGTCGGTGTGCGTGCATAGACCGCGTTTCGTCATGACCAGGTTCATCAAATCGCCGATATAATCGTTCGGCAGCATTATTCTGGCTTTGATGATCGGCTCCTCTATCCTTTCTATCACCGACGGGTCGGGTAGGTGCACCGGGTTGTCCACTTCCACCATTTCACCGTTTTTGAAATAGATATGATAGACCACGCTGGGATAGGTGGCGATGATGTCCATATCGTACTCACGGCGCAACCTCTCCTGGATTATCTCCATATGGAGCAGACCGAGAAAACCGCATCTGAATCCAAATCCCAAAGCCGCTGAAGTCTCCGCTTGGTATATGAACGCGGCATCGTTCAGTTGCAGTTTCGCCATACTCGTTTTGAGTTGCTCGTAGTCCGCCGTGTCAATCGGATATATGCCGCTGAAAACCATCGGAGTGGCCTCGCGGAAGCCGGGCAGGGGAGTCGAGACGGGTTTGGAGGCATCTGTTATGGTGTCTCCCATTTTCGTGTCGCTTGGAGATTTGATATTGGGAATGACGTATCCTACGGAGCCCGCGGCGAGCTCGTCGAGTGGGCTCATATTCGGACTGAAGCAACCGACCTCTTTGATATCGCTCTCAAGACCGTTGCTCATAAACTTTATTTTCATGCCGCGTTTCAATGATCCGTTGAATATTCTGACATAGGCGACGACTCCTCTGAACGCGTCGTACGCGCAGTCGAAAACTAGCGCCGCCGTACCAGTTTCTCCGTCGATGTGTTTCGGAGGCGGGATTCTTTCCACGATGGAGTCAAGCAATTCCGCCACGCCCGAGCCGTCTTTGGCGCTGATGAACATCGCCTCCTCGCGGGGAATCGCCAATATCTCCTCCAACTGTTCGAGACACAAATTCAAGTTGGCGGCCGGCAGATCGATTTTGTTTATCAACGGAATTATCTCCAGGTTTTGCCTTATCGCCAGTTGGACGTTCGCCACTGTTTGCGCCTGGACGCCCTGGGTGGCGTCTATCAGCAGCAACGCGCCGTCGCAGGCGGCGAGAGATCTACTCACCTCGTAGGAGAAATCGACGTGTCCGGGTGTGTCTATCAGATTGAATTCGTATTCAGTCCCATTGGAGGTTTTGTGCGCCATGCGCACCGGATGGGATTTGATTGTTATACCGCGTTCGCGTTCCAAATCCATGTCGTCGAGCAACTGTTCCTGCGCATCGCGTTTTTCAACTGTGTGGGTCAGTTCCATCATGCGGTCGGCCAAGGTGGATTTGCCATGGTCTATATGCGCTATGATCGAGAAGTTTCGTATGTTGTCGAATTCGTTCATAAACTTTCTTTTCCAGTGGGTGAAGTTGCGGTTGGATTTTTGGTGGGGGTTATGATATCGACTCCAAAGCCTTTTTCGCGAGCATCACATTCGTCGAATGGCCGGGCTTGACGGTTATAACATGGGCTTTCAGCCTTTTGCCGATAAGCGAAAGGTCTCCGATCACATCCAGCACCTTGTGTCTGACGAGCTCGTCCGGAAAGCGAAGCCCCTCTTTGCTGATGATCGCGCCGTCGTTGATCACGATGGCGTTGTCGAGACTTCCGCCTTTGACCAGTCCCATAGCTATAAGTTGTTCGAGGTCCCTGTAGTCGCACAGCGTTCTGGCGGGGGCGATGTTCTCGGCGAATTCCTCTTCGGTTATGGTTCCCGCGTAGAGCTGGGTACCCAGCGGAGTGCCTTTGAAATCAACCATGCAGGTTATCTTGAATTCGTCGCAGGGCAGGAGTACGGACGTGGCGTAGTCCTCCTCGATGTATATCGGTTTCGATGGCGAGAAGTATTCGGCTTCGGAATCGAGTTCCACCGTGCCGGCTTCGAGAATCATCTCCGAGTATGGGAGCGCGCTTCCATCGCCGATCGGAGGTTCGGGACCATCCATGTCCACGATGGCGTTGTCTATTGAATTAGCGGTCAGCGTCGCCATGACATGCTCCACCGTCGAGACCGCGGCTCCTGATCGCGAGGCTATGGTCGTTCCGCGTCTGACATCCACGACGTTCTCAGCCGAGGCTTTAACCGTCGGCGCGCCATCGAGATCGACGCGCTTGAAAATTATCCCGGTGTCAACCGGGGCCGGATTTATCGCGAGATGCGCCCGCACTCCCATGTGAAGAGCGATGCCGGAATATGACATCGTTTTTTTTATCGTGCGTTGTTTGCTTGTGGTGCTCATAAAATTTTTCAGTGTGTTGTTATTCTTTCCAAATCCGATTTCAATTCATCGTTTTTAAATGATTCCTCAGTTAAATCATTCTTTTTAGATTGTGGGAACTCTATTTCCAACAACATGTGTCTAATCAGAACATATGTCTATCAGTTCAAAATGCGACTTCGACATTTTGAAGGTCCTTTTTTATTCGCTGAAATTATCGACGCTATGTCATTTTTAGTAATCATTCGCGTTCTCCACGTAAAGGATCGTCGTTTACCGAGGATCGTGCAACATCGGTGATATCCTCGCCGCGGCTGCCCACTCTTTGGACTCTCCGATAGCGAGACGTATACATTTCCACAAGAAACGTCAAATACAAGCTGAATCCATTCGTGGATTCAGGTATTTCGAGAAATGAGCGGCGGAGTGTTGATGTCGGATTCCCGCGGGTGTTGCAAGGAGGGAATATTGTGGTAGATTCTTTCGCGTCGAAGATTGAACGTTTGCCATTGGGGTGAGGAAAATAGAGATGTCTAAAGCGATAATAGTCACGGGACCCACGGCGACCGGGAAGACCCGTTTGGCGGTGGAGCTTGCACGCGGGTTCCGCGGCGAGATAATTAGTGCCGACTCGCGTCAGGTGTACCGCGGGATGGACATCGGCACCGGCAAAGACATCACCGAATACGGTTGCGGAGAGGCCGCCGTGCCGTTTCACCTCATTGACATCGCGTC
>JAADHT010000160.1:0-22498 GCA_013151705.1 Kiritimatiellota bacterium
AGACCGAACTTGTAGAATTTGGCAAATCCCCTGGAGTAGTCCTTGAATTTCGCTGCTGCTTTCCCGGGAGCTTTGTTTTGCGACTCCTTGGCATCGGACGCGAAAACCGCCTGGGCACCTAAAAATAAAACGATTGCGATTATTTTTGTCTGTTTTCTCATTTCGCTTTGAACTCCATTGTTATTTCGTTTTTTTTCTCAAACTCAATTCCCTTCACGTTGCCGCCGGAAGCTTCAAGGCACTTAAAAACACTTAGACTTTTTCCTTTCGCCAACTCGCCGCAAAACCGGTTGGATTTCAAGGCGGTGGTATAGTCGATCGAAAACAACACGCAACGGCTTTTGTTTTTCGAATCAGGTAATGAGGCGTTCGACTTCAGTAGTTCACCCTCAACCTCCAAATCGACCGACATCCTCATCCCGTCGAATATCTTGCGGAAAGCCTCCTCTTGCGTCTTCTCTTTTCCAGTCAAACCGAACATATTACCGTTGAGCATCATTTGACGCTTTTGGCCGGCGGGAAGCGGGGTGGGTTCGCATTCAACTTTCGACTTCGCGGGTTTAACGGGTTCAAACTTCGGCATAGTCACTTTCAGCACCACCGAGGGGCTTTTTTTCAACGAGAATTTGATCAGCTCGTTGGACGGAGAGTTGTTGAATGACGGGTTGGATGCCAATATTTTGTGTAGGTCTAATTGAACGTCGTCGATGTTTTTGAAGGAATAAACGACAATATATCCTCTCCCGGACGCGGTGCTCACTTTCCGGAACTCCTTGAATTCAACGTTCTTTCCGTATTGAGAAGCCTTCTCTCGCATTCTTTGCTCGTTGAAAAGCGGATTCCGCATCGATTCCAGAGAATCGGCGGCAATTCCCTGCTCAGCGAGTTTTTCACGCTGCGCAACAAGTCTCTTGTCGAACGCCGCGAGAAAACTTTTATTGAAAACAACGGCCACCACGATATGCCCTGAACCATCCGGTTTGACTCTCACCAAAACTTTTTTCTTGATACAACCCGAAAAAATCAGAAGCCCGGCGAATGCGAGAGCCGCTACGAAATATCTTGATACTTCTATTTTGTGATTCATCTTTCCTCCATAAGTTTGTTTAGTGGATCGAAAAAAATTGAGGTCCTTGGTGTTGGACAGGCGTAGGGTATACGCAAAACGTCGTCTAGAAAGCAATGTAAGCTATCTCTCTTGATTTACCAATCATTATTTTATCTTTTCCCCATCCACCCTCTCCAAAATTGCCGGTCTTTCCGCCTTGGATGATGAATACGCGCGCTAGCGCTTTGGACTGCGAGAGCCCTGTCTCGCTTTTCATGGGGGGCATAGTTCCCTCGCGTTTCCTTGCAACGCGTCGATTTTGCGCTAGTTTCGGTTTTGACGGCTGATGTGCGCTGTATGGCACGAGCTTTTCAACGGCGAGACGAATTATCCGTTCATCGCCGACAGAATAGAAAAAGCCGGTTACGACGCCTATTTCGGACTGGAGTACATGCCGCTTTTGGAGAGTGTTGAAACTCTGACCAGAACTTTGGAATTATTCAAATACTCCAATCCGTGAAAATCCTCTTCGGGCTGAGGACGCGACAAGGCTATCTTTTTTAAATTGATTCTTTATCACCGCGGAATACGCTTTTTTCTCTTGAAAAAGCAAAAATAGACAATAAAGTACATGCGTGTTGTCCGTTTCACGTTTGAGGCGGCGAACGCCGTAACGCTCCACGGCGGCAGTGGAGCGCTTTCATCCGTCTATATTCGTTCTCATTGGAGGATGGTCAATAAAAAGGAATGTTTTCATGAAAATTCTTGTTATCAACGCGGGCAGCTCTTCCCTCAAATTCACACTATTCAATATGAAGACGGAGGAGGTTCTAGCGAAGGGGTTGGTCGAGCGCATCGGGCTTGCCCATACGCATTTCATATACAAGCGTGGCGATGGTCTTGGCGCTGAAAGCAATCCGAAAATCGTGAAATACGAAGACGCGTTGAAAATTGTTTGCGAAAAGCTCGTAGATCCGGATATGGGCGTTTTGAAATCTTTGAAAGAAGTCGACGCCATCGGACATAGAGTGGTTCATGGAGGGGAGCAGATCACCAAACCGGCGTTGATCGACGAACACGTCAAGGACATCATCAAGGATTGCTTCTCGCTGGCTCCCCTTCACAATCCGCCGAACATGGCTGGAATAGAGGCATGCGAGAAGATCTTCAAAAGGACTCCCTGCATCGCTGTGTTCGACACGGCTTTCCATCAAACGATGCCGCCGGAAGCCTATCTCTACGCTATTCCCTACGAGTTGTACACGAAATACGGCATCAGGCGCTATGGTTTCCATGGAACATCCCACAGCTACGTCGCCCGCGCGACCGCCAAATTTCTTGAAATACCGTTCAACAAACTCAAGCTCATCACTTGCCACTTGGGCAATGGATGCAGCATAACCGCGATCAACAAGGGAATAGTCCATGACACTTCGATGGGAATGACGCCGCTCGAGGGATTGGTGATGGGAACACGTTGCGGGGATATCGATCCCGCGATAGTGATTAGAATGTTCGAATTGGGAATGACGGTAGAGGAGATAGACAAGTATTTGAATAAAAAAAGCGGATTGCTTGGCGTTGGCGGCATTGGCAGCAGTGATATGCGGGACATCATAGCGGCGGCCGACAACGGCGACCAGCAGGCATTGCGCGCGCTCAGAATGTTCATCCGCAGGATCGTCAAGTACACTGGTGCGTACTACGCCTTGCTTGGTGGAGCCGACGCGATCGTTTTCACTGGCGGCATAGGTGAGGGAAGCGCTCTGATTCGTCGACGCGTGATCGATAAACTCGCTTCTTTCGGGATAAGAATAGCGCCGAAAGTCAACGATGCATGCAAAGGCAAGGAACCTGCCACAATCTCATCGGAGGACAGCGCTTGGCGCGCCATAGTCATGCCGACCAACGAGGAGTTGATGATCGCCAGAGAGACTGTTTTGGTTATCAGCCACGAAAATGAGAATCCTGAAAAGGAGTAGGTCGCTGAAGGAACATCCAAGCCAAACGCCACCGTGAAACCAGGCGTCAAATACTGCATCACGTTTAAAAGCGAGAGCTCTATTCTATCCATCGCCTCATACCAGGCGAAAAAGGCGATGGCGGTGGATTCGCTCTGCCCCAGAAACAACAACACGCTCATTCCGACGATTCCGAACAAAGCGAGAATAGCCGGCTTGGCGAGATCGGCGAAGGTTACGACGATTTTTTTTCGAAAGAAAAAGCAACCCGGAGCGAAGAGCGGAACTCCGCCTATGGCGAATCTGAAAAGAGATAGAGAGTACCGGATCGATACTTCCGTCTCTCATCAAATATCCGCCGGAAACGAAAGTGGTGCTCCAAAGAAAAGCGCTTGTGAAAGACCAAAACACGCCGATGCCGCGGGAGTGCTTGTTTCGTTGGGCAAGGCTCATTTAAGTTTCTTTTTTCTTTTAGTGATGTCCCTGAAAGAGGCTAGCGCCTCATTTTCGCCGCTAACGACGAAACTGGCCTCAACTTTCATATCAGACGGGTTTTCGAAATCCTCGCAAATGAAACGGATGGTATGAGGTTTTCCATCACTGAAGGTTTTCTCCAAAGCCCCGAGGATTTTTCTCGCCAGAAGCGGCGGCCAAGCCTCGTTTATCGTTTTGTCGAGAATGTCCGCCGGATCGATGAATGGTTTGAAATTGAGAGGCTCTTTGTAGTCGAGCACCATACCGTCGCTTCTGATTCGCAGAAGCATATCGGGAATGGCCTCGACAAGCATCCTTATTTTCGACTCTTGCTCTCTCAATTTCTCGTAGGCCCGCCTTTTCTCCTTTTCCGTGTGGATGACGCTTTTGAAAAGATAGTAGGAGAGAACACTCACAAAAATCACTATAACGGTCAAAACACCGGCTATGACGACCGTGAAACTCGAAATATCCGCCGTCGCGTCATCGTAGTACATTCCAGTGCCGATTATCCAACCCCAAGGTTTGAACTGTTTCACACAGGATATTTTTTTCTTGATGATTTCAGGATTGTCGTTCCACTGCCACTTGTACTCCACAAACCCGGTTCCATCGCGCTGGGCCGTCTGGATGAACTCGCGTATGAAAAAAAAACCGTCTTGGTCTCTCATCGCGGAAAGAGGAGTCCCCTCCAAATCGGGTCTGTAGGGGTGGACGATGGGAACTCCTTTCGTGTCGATTATCCAAAAATATTGTTTATCGTCGGAACCATACCTCATCGTGCGAATATAGGCTTTAGCTTGCGTCATAGCCTCGTTTTTGGTGAGATTGCCGTTTTCCTGAAGGGTATGGTAGTAATTGAGAGTGTGCCAAGCCAGGGAGGTGAGCTCGCTCAACGCCTCTTTCTTCCTCTCGAGCGTCATATGATAAGCGTAGGGAATGAGGATCGTTCCCAAAGCCAGCGCGACGAGAAACAATATCAAGGCGTAGGGCAACAGCAGTTTGAGAAGCGTGTGCGATGATGTTTTTGAATATGGCAAGCCTTGCCCCTTTTGGTTGCGAAACACAAGAACGCCCGCCGGAAGCTTCCGCGCGAACCTCGCGGAACAACTCCGGCGTACGTCATTAAACAGAGCCTGGACGAAAAGGTTGTTGGAGTTTCGAAATTCGAATTTAGGGTTTCAACTCCCTTTCGAATAGGGCATAAAAACGGGATTACTTCCGTTCGAACATCTCACGGATGCGTCTTCCCGTTTTCTCCAATTCATGATCCCCAAGCTCCTCGCGTTTCTTGAGGAGGTTCGGAGCTCCGTTTTTGCTTTCCTCGAGCCATTCTTTTGCGAACTGCCCATTTTCTATAAGTTTCAAAGACTCCTTCATACGCTCCTTCACGTCCGGAGTGATGATTTTCGGTCCGTTGTAGTATTCGCCCCACTCCGCGGTGTTGGAGATAACGGCGTTCATTTTCTGGATGCCGCCCTCGTAGATCAGATCCACGATGAGTTTCAGCTCATGTACGCACTCGAAATAAGCCATTTCAGGTGGGTATCCAGCTTCGACCAACACTTCGAACCCGGCCTTCATCAGATCAACGCAACCGCCGCAGAGAACGTTCTGTTCTCCGAAAAGATCCTCGTACGTCTCTTGTTCGAAAGTGCATTCAAGACATCCGGCGCGGGTGAATCCCATAGCCTTGGCCATCGCGAGCGCCACATCTCTGGCCGAACCGCTAGGGTTTTGCTTGATCGCGACCAGTCCCGGAACTCCGAATCCCGCGAGATAGGCTTTGCGCTCTTCGGTCGCGGGGCTTTTCGGAGCCACCATTATCACATCGACTTCCGTCGGTGGAACGATTTGCTTGTAAACGATGTTGAAACCGTGCGAACAGGAAAGAGTCTTGCCGCTTTTCATATGAGAGGCGATGGCGTTGGCGTAAACCGGACCATGGAATTCGTCCGGCAGAAGAATATGTATGATGTCGGCTTTTTCGGCGGCGCTCGAAATGTCCATCACTTCGAATCCGTCTTTCACCGCTTGATCATAGGATGGATCCTTGATCGAGCCTATAATTACGTTGACTCCCGAATCGCGCATGCAGAGCGCCTGCGCCGAACCTTGACTTCCATAGCCGATTACGGCCACGGTTTTGTTCTCAAGAACCGCCAAATCGGCGTCCTTGTCGTGAAGAATCGTTACCATGATCTCACTCCTTGTTGATATTTTGGGTTTGACGAATAGTCAACAACCCGTTGTGTCATCTCGAAAAACCGAAGTCGGCTCCTCGCCAACGTTAATGCTCCGTCTGTTCCGACCTATAGGAATTCGTTTGTCGCCAAGGAACAGAGGGAAACGAATATAGCTCCTTCATGCGTCTTTTCAACAAGAAACAATATTTATGGCCTAAAAAATATTTTCAGAGCTTGCCTTTATCGAGTGTATGTGTAGTTTACCCATTCCCCGACGTTTTCGGGACCGTAGCTCAGTTGGTTAGAGCAGACGACTCATAATCGTCTGGTCGCAGGTTCGAGTCCTGCCGGTCCCACCATTTACACGCATCCGGTTCTCCGCCGCGTGTTTCTTGATGGAGACGGCTTCTTATGAGGAATTTCATCCCATTGCTGTGTTCTTTACCAATTCTTCTCGCTTCCTGCTCTTCCGTATTGTCGGATTTCGACAAATTGAATCCCGGCGAATACGCCTCCCTTGTGAAGCGTTGCGCTATGGCGGTGGACAAACTCCCGGCGGCTGGAAAACATCCCGTTTCCCGAAAGGACAAAATGCTCGTGAAAATACGCGAACCGAAATTCGCGGCGAAATATACCGGTTACAAAACGGGCTACTTCAAAACCTCCTGGAAACTGGGCCCTTCATATATCATAATGGTCGAGGGCAGAGGAAAAATGACGGACGAAAAGTGTCCGATCTGGGTGACCATCCAACGTTTCGAGGAGTAAACTAAAACAGCGGAGTCGCAGTCAAACATCGATTTTGGTCAAGAAATTTTCAATATTGAACTTTCAATTTTCAATATTCAACTCAAAAAAGATTTTTTTCTTACGCATTGTGGTAAGAAGTCGCTAAGAAAGTAAGCTTGCTTTATTAAAGGGATGTTTTATGAGAGTATTGATTACCGGCGGAGCTGGGTTCATCGGCAGCCATCTGGTCGAGCATTTTCAAGGAAAAGCGGACGTGCGGGTACTTGACAGTCTGCGTTCCGGATACGAGAAAAACCTCGAACCGTTCGACGTGGAGTTCATAAAGGGAGATATTCTCGACCGCGAATCGGTCCGAAAAGCGGTGGACGGCATTGACTACGTTTTTCACTTGGCCGCAATGATAAGCGTTCCCGAATCCATGTTCAACCCGATCGAATGCGCGAGAATCAACGTCGAGGGAATGTTGAACGTCCTCGAGGAGTCGGCGGAGGCAGGGGTCGAGAAACTCTGCTTCAGCACCTCGGCGGCCATCTACGGGGACAATCCCGTGGTGCCGAAAATTGAAACGATGATTCCTGAGCCGAAATCACCTTACGCCATAACCAAACTTGACGGCGAATACTACTGTGCGATGTTCGCGAACGAAAACAGACTGAAAACGGCGTGTCTGCGCTATTTCAACGTTTTTGGTCCAAGACAGGATCCCGGAAGCGCGTACGCGGCGGCCATTCCGATTTTCGTGTCGAAAGCCGTGTCCAACGATCCGATAACCATTTTCGGCGACGGAGAGCAGACCAGGGATTTCGTCTACGTGAAGGACGTGGTGGCGGCGAACGTGTTTATGGCCCAAAGCGATTTCACCGGAGTCCACAACGTCGCGTACGGTAGACGGATAAGCATAAACGACCTCGCGCGGCTTATCATCGAGATAACCGGTTCCAAATCGGAAATCGTTCATTTGCCGGAGAGACCCGGAGATGTCAAGCACTCGCTCGCCTCGATCGACAAACTTTTGGAGACCGGCTTCAAACCGACCGCCGATTTCAACGAAGGATTGGAAAAAACAGTGAAATTTTTCCAAAACAATGGAAATATCTCTTGATGGTGCTATTTTCCCGTCCGTTCCGGAGGCCGCCCTTCTGGAATGATGGACTGGCGTGAAGGGATGCGATTCAAGGCCCCCTTTGCCGAAGAGCGTGGCTACGAGTTTCCGAACTCGGTGAGAACAGCTCGTCAGGTCAATCTTCAAATTTGTGCCGAAGTGGCGGAACTGGCAGACGCGCTAGACTCAAAATCTTGTGTCCTTTCGGGCGTGCGGGTTCGACTCCCGCCTTCGGCACCATTTTTCATCCAAAACAACACAGTACTAGTTCAAAAAACTCTAAATCCCCAGAGCCAATTGAACTTAATCGATTCCGACGGAAACCTCCTGATTTACTACGAATCAACGAGATTTTGCGTTCCATCCAAGAAAAAAAGTGTTTTTCCCACGTGCTATCGTTTTCTCCGTCGCGCGGGATTTTAGATGTTGAAATGGCGGACCTGCAAAACAGTGGGGCGTGGAAACGAGAAGGGGGGATTGGGATTTCAGGGGGCCAGTCTACTTCATCGCCGCGGCGACGAACCCTTTGAACAAAGGATGAGCGTTCAATGGAGTTGACTTGAACTCCGGATGGAATTGGCAGGCTATGAACCAGGGATGCGTGTCGATTTCAACGATCTCAACGAGTCCGCTCGCCGGAGAGACACCCGCGATGGAAAGTCCCGCCTTCTTCAAAACGTCCAAGTATTCCGAATTGAACTCGTATCTATGTCTGTGCCTTTCGGATATCTTCCTCTCCGCGTAGGCTTCAAAAGATTTAGAGGTTTCCACCAGTTCGCAAGGCCAAGCTCCCAAACGCATCGTTCCACCCATATTGGTGATTTTTTTCTGTTTCTCCATCAAATCTATAACAGGGTCGGCCGTGTCGGATTTGAATTCGGCGCTGTGCGCGTCTTCAAGGCCTGCCACGTCGCGGGCGAACTCTATCACGGCGCACTGCATTCCCAGGCATATTCCAAAAAACGGGACGTCGTTTTCCCTGGCGTATTTTATCGCCGCGATTTTTCCTTCGATTCCCCGGTCGCCGAAACCGCCGGGAACTAGGATCCCGGTAACGCCTGTCAGATACGTTTCAGCCGAATCGCATTCTATATCCTCGGCCTCTATCATCCTGACATCCACCTTCGCCCCGTTCGCTATTCCACCATGCGCCAAAGCTTCGTAGATGCTTTTATAGGAATCCTGGAGACTTATGTATTTGCCTACCACCGCGATCTCGACTGAGCCTTTGGGCGGATTGACGACCGTCGCCACCATTTTTTCCCAGTCGTCCATTTTCAGCTCGTTGACTGGAAGTTCCAACTTGTCAAGTACGAGCCGGTCAAGCTCCTGTTTCGCTAGCTCCAAAGGGACCTCGTAGATGGAATTGGCGACATCGCGCTCTTCAATTACCAGCTCTCTTTTGACGTTGCAGAAGAGGGACAGCTTCTCGAAATGCTCCTCGGTCATCGGTTTTTCGGAGCGGCAGACCAAAATATCGGGCGCTATTCCTATACCGCGCAATATGCCAACTGATTGCTGGGACGGCTTGGTCTTCATCTCTCCGGCGGCGCGGATGTAGGGAATTAGCGTCAAATGTATGAATATCGCGTTTTCAGGGCCGATTTCATGTCGGTATTGTCTGATCGCCTCGAGAAACGGCAATGACTCGATATCGCCCGCGGTGCCGCCGATTTCCGTTATGGCGATGTCCGTCTCATCGTCGTCCAACGTTGATATCGCCGCTTTTATCTCGTCCGTGATGTGCGGGATGACTTGAACTGTCTTTCCCAGGTAGCCGCCCTCGCGCTCTCTTTGGATCACGGAGCTGTATATGCGACCGGTGGTGTAGTTGCTGGCTTGGGAGCAGGACAACTGGGCGAAACGTTCGTAGTGTCCTAAATCCAAATCGGTTTCAGCTCCGTCGTCGGTCACATAGACTTCCCCATGTTGATATGGGGACATCGTGCCTGGATCCACATTCAGATACGGATCGAGCTTCTGTATTTTGATTCTGTATCCGCGGCGTTTCAAGAGAAGCGCGATGGAGGCCGCGGTAATTCCCTTGCCGAGGGAGGAAACTACTCCCCCCGTTATGAATATGTGTTTGGTCATAAAAATTCCCCTTGAAATCCCGCTTGTTCGTTCCGGTAAAAGAAAGTGATATTCCGCCTCGATCCATTTCCCAAATGCGCAAGAACGTTTCAGCGTATGAATCTCGCGGCAAAGTTGATCGATCGCACATGGCGGTGGCATAACTTTTCGAGCATGGGCAGTTTGCTCTTGCGCTGCGGCCAACACCGGATTTGCGCTATTTCGGCAAGGCATAGGCCTTTTTCGAAAAAATCCGTTGTAATATGCGTCGAACGGAGCGCCTTTCAACCCTTCTAGAGCAATTATTCCTCGAAATTATGAGCCAATCGCAAAAATATGAGCGTATCATGTCGCAAGCGCGAGATGCGCTGATTTCAGGATGCTACGTTTCGTCATTTTTGGATAACGAACAGCTTTTCCAGGCCCCAACCGAGATAGTAGACGAGATATCCCAGCGGTCCGAGTATTTTTCCTCTTTTGATATAGACATTGAGTTTGGCGAATTCGATTTTGCCATTCAATGCTTTCATCAGCGCGCGCATGGAGTCAATGTCGGATTGAACCCTGTTCAACTCTTTCTCTATCGCGAGTATGTCCGGCACGCTTTTCGCCTTGTCAAGCAGTTTTCGCAATCTGTCGCGCAATACTATTTTGTTTTTTAGCCTCGATTTGACGTCGATATATTGTTCCGTCACATCCCGCGATGAGATTCGTCTGGACGTAACCGAGCCGATTTCAGCTATTTTAGCCATCGTCGCTTTCAACTTTGGGGATGGCACGCGCAGCGTCAGCGAGCTGTATGAATCCCCTTTGTCCGATTTGTTTTCAAGATAACCTTTTGCTTCGTTGGTGATTCTTAATGTGCTTTGAACCGCGTTTGGCACATCACCGACTTTTATTGAAATCATTCCCGTCCGAATCACCATGCGCTTTGAAGTGTTTTTTCTCGCAAGCTTTTTTAGTGAGGACGGTGCATAACGTACCGTCGAGCATCCTCCGGCCAATAGAATAATTAGTGCGAAAAATAAAAACTTTGATTTCATAAAAGTTCCCTCCGTCCTTTTTTGATTCTTCATTGTTTCGTGAAACGCTGGTCGACCGCGCTGCTGAGTCCGCTCACCATTGATTTCCACCTGTCCGGTTCCTAAATGTGGGGCGGGCATCCGTGCCACTATTTCAACATACATTGCCGCTTGGCGTTCTTCAAATTGCTTTTCAATATTTTCATAAACGAGGTTTGATTTTCGATATGAGAGGGTACATTAGCCCTGCCCGTCACGGATGGCGGGGCCGTAATCTCGAAATCAACGGGTGCAGATGATGTGGGGGCTCTTTGAGCGCAAAGTGGTTCCAACCTGCTCAAACGGCCTTTTTTATACGGATGCTTAGTCGGCTGCGCGCCGTTGGGTTTATGCTTCTACAACGCACGAAAAACAGTAAAGGATTTTAATCAAGATGGACGAATCATTTCTTCAAAACAATTTCGCGGACCGGATCGGCGGATCGATGTTCGGCAAAGACGACACAATCTACAAATTCGAGAAAATCAAAAGGGCTAAACGCGCCGTGCTCAACGCGGATCCCGACGCGGAGATTATCGACATGGGAGTCGGCGAACCCGACGATATGGCGTTCCCGCAGGTGGTCGACGCTTTGCGCGACGAGGCTGGGAAGTGGGAGAACCGCACATATACGGACAATGGAATACAGGATTTCAAGGATGCCGCCGCGGAGTACATGGGAGAACTCTATGGTGTCGAAATCGATCCTGTCAAAGAAATATGCCATTCAATCGGCTCCAAACCCGCTTTGGCTTTGATGCCGGCTTGTTACGTGAACCCGGGAGATGTCTCGGTTCTGACCATTCCGGGATACCCGGTGATGGGGACTTGGACGAAATATCTTGGCGGCGAGGTGGTTGATCTGCCGTTGATCGAGTCGAACGGGTTCCTGCCAGACTTGGAGTCCATGTCGGATGATCAGAAACGCCGCGCCAAACTACTCTACCTCAACTATCCGAATAATCCCACGGGAGCGTCGGCCACAAGAGAGTTTTTCGAGGAAGCCGTCGAATTCGCCATTGTCAACAAAATGGTGATCGTGTCTGATGCCGCGTACGCTCCGCTGAACTTCAAAGGAAATTCTTTGAGCATACTGTCGATTCCGGGAGCGAAGGAGTGCGCCGTCGAACTGCATAGCTTGTCCAAAGGATTCAATATGACTGGATGGCGTCTTAGCTGGGTCTGCGGAAACGAACTTGCGGTTAAAGCGTTTGCCAGCGTCAAAGACAATATGGACAGCGGACAGTTCGCGGCCATACAAAAAGCCGCCATCGCGGCCTTGAAAAATCAGGAAACCATAACGTCGGCCATTTGTGAGAAATACGAGCGGCGGTTGAGGACGATGACCGACACTCTCGTCTCTCTGGGCTTTCCAGCGGAAATGCCTGAGGGCTCGTTCTATTTGTATGTTCGAGCTCCCAAACGCGCGGAAAACACGAGTTTCGCGACAGGTGAGGATTTCAGCCAATGGTTGATTCGGGAGAAACGGATAAGCTCTGTTCCATGGGACGACGCCGGGCCGTATGTCAGATTCAGCGCCACGTTCGTCGCGCGGGGAGGTGAGGAGGAGGAGAAAAAGGTGCTCGCGGAGTTCGCGGACCGTCTGAAAAACGCGGAATTCGAGTTCTGAAGTTCTGGAGTTCTGGAGAAAGAACGAAAACAAAGCCAGCGCGCCATATATGCGGCGTTTCCCGCGATGGAGAGAGTGGAGTGGGGCTTATGCTTTTCCGCGTAGATCGTCGCTCGGTTTTTTGTGAGACACTGGCATCACAATCACAATTAAAATTAAAATAAGGAGAGAATCATGGAAGAGAAGATCAGAGAGAAGCTGGATGAGTTGAGAGTTCACCTGCAAGCGGATGGTGGAGACTTGGAGGTTGTCGAGATTGACGGTAAAACGGTAAAACTTCGCCTTGTTGGCGCCTGCGGATGTTGTCCCCATGCCACCATGACCATAAAAGACGGGCTCGAGCGCATTCTCAAAGAGGAGATTGATCCGGAAATAGAAATCGAACGCGTATAATATTCGACTAGTGTCGAATATTATCATATCTCTCTATAGTCGAAAGGGCTAATTAGAACAGGAGGTGTTCTTATGGGTAGAATGTCAACGACCACTCTGTCATTGCTTGTGTTCGGGGCGTTGTTGTGCGGTGGTTGCGGAATGTTCTCAGGCGCTGAAACGGATTCGTTGGAACAAGCGAAATTGGCGAGAATCAAGGCGAATTTGCCGTTTTCCGTTAGTGTTGACGGAGCGAAGGCCGCCACAGCCACGGAAATATGCGCTAAAATCGAACGGCCGGTGCCGAACAACGCCGAACTGATTCTGGGAACTTCGAACGACGATGTCATCGTGATCTCGTTTTTTCCCTGTGATCAGGACGGTGTCGTTGTTTCCGGTGGAAAGCCCTCTTTGATAATTTTAAGAGGATCTTCCAAGGTTTCGCTCGACTCGACATTGGACAAAAAACCTCTCAAATCCGGATATCAGCTTATGCGAATCACCGCTGGAGACAAGGCGGCCAGCGTTTTATTGGACTTGGTTCAATCGAAAAACGGCAAAATTAATTCAGCGAAAACGGGGAAGAAATAGATTGAGGAACGATTCTTTGAGCGCCGGATTGACTGGTTTGTTTGAAACTTTGTTCGATACCTACGGACCTCAGAAATGGTGGCCGGGGAATTCTCCATGGGAGATATGCGTCGGAGCCGTTTTAACGCAAAACACGAACTGGTCGAATGTCGAGAAAGCCATACTGAATCTAAAAAACGCCGGGATGATCGGCAGGAACGACACGGTGGGGTATCCCGCGAAACTCGCTGAAACGCCACCGGCGACGATCGCCGAATTGATCCGACCGTCTGGATATTTCAATCTGAAAACAAAGCGCCTTCTAAACGTGACCGATTGGTGGCTGAAAAATGTCGGCGCCGACGGAATTCCCGTTGGCAAACCGTCTTTGCGCGATATCCGAGCCGAACTTTTGAAAGTGAACGGAGTCGGGCCGGAGACTTGCGACAGCATCTTACTCTACTGTTTCGNNTTCGACTATCCGACTTTCATCGTCGACGCGTATACCAAACGGGTTTTCGCCAGACATTTTGACACTCCGCCGGATATGGATTACGAGGATTTGCGGAACCTCGTTATGGATAATATGGAGAACTCTCCGAAACTGTTCAACGAGTTCCACGCGCTCATCGTGAGGGTGGCCAAAGAGTCCTGCCTCAAATCGAAATGCGCGGACGATTGTCCGTTGCTTTTATCGGGGGCGGATTCGGCGGGGCTTGGTTGATGTTGAGGAACACCTGAATTTTAAACATGAGCCGGGGGGCATCCCAAACTTGTTTCATCAGCGAGCGTCGAGGAAGTTGTCGAAGGTGTATGTTGATTTTACAAGGTTGAAAAAGCGTGTGTTTCGAGAAAACGCAGGAGGTGATATGAGTTACATCGGGGAAAAAGAGGAGTTGAGGCGCAGGATTGGATGTATGAGGCAGGTGGCGGGAATCCGCGAGATGGTGTTGAACGATGGTTTGGCGCGTGGAATAAGAATCGCCGAGATCGACAACGGAAGCGGGCTTTCATTCAAAGTGTTGTTGGACCGCGGAATGGATTTGGAGGAGACTCGATTCAAGGGCTTGCCGATAGCTTGGAGAACGCCCAACGGCCCCTCGCATCCGGCTTTCGCCCAACGCGAGGGTATTGGTTGGCTGAGAACCTGGGGAGCTGGATTGTTGACTGGTTGCGGTATGCTGAATGTCGGCGTTCCAGCTTCCGTGCCGGACGGCGAGGAGACCGGACTTCATGGGCGCGTCTCGCATTTGCCGGCCGAGAATTGCGCTGTCCGCGAGGAATGGGGCGAAGACGGCGAATACCACTTGTCAGTGAGCGGCACCGTCAGGCAGGCGCGCCTGTACGGCGAGAATCTTGTCCTCCGCCGGACCGTATCCACCGTGATGGGGAGGAACGTCATAAAAATCGACGACGAGATAGTCAACGAGGGTTTCAGACCTTCGCCGTTTATGATGTTGTATCACATAAACATAGGGTATCCCGTGGTCTCTCCGTCCTCCGTCTTGTCCGCTGTGGAGCACAATGTCGTTCCACGCAACGATGTCGCGGCGGCAAAATTGGATGTGTGGAACAAATGCTCGGAACCCGATCCGGAAGCGGCGGAGCTCTGTTTCTATCACGATATTCCCGCCGGAGATGATGGTATGTCGAGATGCGCCATTCGCAACGATGAGTTGGGATTGGAGGTGGAGGTCGCGTATAGGGCGGCGGAGCTTCCGTATTTCACGCAATGGAAAATGATGGGGGTGGGAGAATACGTGATAGGTCTTGAACCTGCGAACTGCCATGTCGAGGGACAGATTGCCGAACGCGAAAAGTTCGACACGTTGAAATCCCTGCGACCTGGCGAGAAAGTCGAGCATTCGCTTGAGATTTCAGTGAACGAGCCGCGCTAGTAGGGCGCTTTCCCGCTTATCAACCCTTGAATTATTCTTTCGGAGCAGCATGTTTGCCTCATTATGAGCGAGATTTCCAACAAACGGATACATTTCATTGGTTGCGGCGGCGTCGGAATGGTGGGTGTCGCCAAAATCGCTTTGGAGATGGGGTCGGTCGTATCCGGCTCGGACATGCTTGAGAGCGTCAACACGCGTCTGCTCGCCTCGCTTGGAGCAACGGTTTCCATCGGACACGACTCCTTCGATATTTCAACTTTCCTGCCTGATATCATCGTTCGCTCCTCCGCCGTCGCCGACGACAACCCGGAATTCGCCGCTTACGTCGCCGCCGGGGCTCCTTCAATGCGCCGCGGGGAGTTTCTAGCGGAAATAGCGGCGCAATACGATACCGTCGTCGCGGTCGCCGGTTCCCATGGTAAGACGAGCGTTACCGCGCTTTTGACGCATATTTTGAAAACCGCCGGATTTTCTCTCGGGTACATGGTCGGCGGTAAGGTCGATGGCTGGGACGCTCCGGCGGCCGCCGGAGTTGACAGGCGCCTGTTTATAACCGAGTCCGACGAGAGCGACGGGACGCAGATATTTCTCACGCCAAAGATTCTTCTGCTCACGAATGTCGAGGACGATCATTCCTGGAGCGTGGGAGGTGTGGATGTGTTGTTTGCGAACTTCGCGGAGATCGCCTCCAAAGCCGATGTTGTTCTATGTGGCGAAAGTGGAGCGGCCGCAGTCGTTCCGACGAATCATCCGGATGTTCGTTTGCCGGCCACGTCCGCCTCTTCCTCCGATGCGGAAGATAATGAAAACGCCCGCGGCTTTCGCGAACGGAACGCGGAACTCGCGGTCGAGGGAGCCGTTTTGCTGGGGGTGTCGCGGGAATTCGCCGAGAAGGCCGCAGTCTCTTTTCCGGGGGTGAGCCGCAGAATGACCATTCACATTGACGAACCCGGTTTTCTGCTTGTGGAGGATTACGCTCATCATCCGACGGAGGTTCGCGGCGCGTTGTCGGTCATTCGCTCGATGGCCCCGCAAAATCGTCTGCGCGTCGTGTTCCAGCCGCATAGATACTCGAGACTCGCGAAATATATCTACGAGTTCGCACGCGAACTCCGCGAAGGCGCGGACGAGGTGTTGGTCGCTCCGGTTTTTGCCGCTTGGACCGAATCAGGCGACATAGATTCCGCGAATCTCGCGGAGGCGATAGGCTGGAAGGCGTCGCTTTGCTCTTCCGACTGGCAAACTGTCGCCGCCGCGATTCTCGCGGGCCGTTCCGCCGCGCCCGAGACGGTCGCGGTGCTTGGCGCCGGGGATATTGACGTGTTGATGGCGGAGTTGGTGGAGCAATTGGCGCGGCGGACACAACGGACACAACGGACACAACGGACACAACGGACATAACGGACGCGGCGGACTGGAGAATCGAATCTCGTCGGCCGGAGGGGGGGGTATCAGATATCCAGATCCTTCACCGTGGCGGCGTACTTCTCTATGTAGTTTCTGCGCGGCTCCACATCGTCGCCCATCAGGAGTGAGAACATCCGTTCCGCTTGAAAAGCGTCGTCCATCGAAACCTGTATCATTTTTCTGTTGGCCGGCTCCATGGTAGTCTCCCAAAGTTGTTCGGCGTTCATTTCACCAAGACCTTTGTAGCGCTGTATTTGGAGGCCTTGACGTCCTATTTTTTTAATCTCGTCGAACAGACTGTAGAGGGAACCGGCCGTTTTAGCGTCGTCGTCGTCGTCCGAGGATGTCGATATGGAGAAAAGCTCTTTGTCCCCGCCGTAAAGGTTTGAAACATCCAAACCGTGCTTTTTCAAGTTTTCGGCGAGTTCCTCGCAAGCCTTCGCCTCGTGGATGGTCATCACGTCTATGGCCGAGTTCATTTCAGTACGCATAGGCTCGGTGCTTTCCGCGATTTCCGCGGACACTTCGGCTGTCTCGCTGTTTTTGTCGAGCCGTTTTTCAGCGGCCTCGATAGCTTCGGCCTCCTCCAAATCGGAGTACGTGTAGATTTCCGTCAGTGTGCCGTCCAATTCACGGACTGTTATCTTGGCTGTTGGAAAGTGGCCTTCATCATCGCGTAGCAGAATGTATTTGCTCGGCTCGATTCCGTGTCTTTCAAGACCGACTCCGATATGCCGGGCGTTGTTGACCAATTCCAGGGAGGCTTTCAACTCGTCCAGATTTAATTCGGAGTCCGGGAGGCGCTTGACTGAGATATCATCGCACCCGAGTTCGATAAGGTAGTCGTCCAGTTGATCCTCGGTGTCGATATAGCGCTCTTTTTTTCTGCGGCGCACTTTGAACAGAGGAGGTTTGGCTATGTAAACGTATCCATGCTCGATGAGTGGCTTCATCTGCCTGAAAAAGAATGTGAGGATCAACGTGCGGATATGCGATCCGTCCACGTCGGCGTCCGTCATTATAACTATTCTGTGGTATCTGGCTTTGGTTACGTCGAACTCGTCCTGTCCGACTCCGCATCCAACAGCCGCTATGAGCGATTGTATTTCCTTGTTTTGGAGGATTTTGTCCAACCGCGCCTTTTCGACGTTGAGGAGTTTTCCCCTGATCGGCAGTATGGCTTGGAACGAGCTGTCTCTGCCTTGTTTCGCTGACCCGCCCGCCGAATCACCCTCGACGATGTATATCTCGCATTTCGATGGATCGTTCTCCGAGCAGTCGGATAGTTTTCCGGGAAGCGCGAAACCCTCTAAAGCGCCTTTGCGTTGAACCAGATCGCGGGCTTTTTTAGCCGCCTCGCGGGCTCTGGCCGCCGTCAACGCCTTGTTTATCACCTCTTTCGCCGTCGCCGGGGTTTCTTCCAAGAAGGCCCCCAACCCTTCATTCACCACCGATTCGACGATGCCGCGGATTTCGCCGTTTCCCAATTTCGTTTTGGTTTGCCCTTCGAACTGGGGATCTGGGATTTTCACGCTGAGCACCGCGGCGAGGCCCTCTCTCGCGTCGTTGCCGGTTATGCCTTTCTCGTTTTTCAGCATGTTGTGGGCTTTAGCGTAGGCGTTTATGGTTCTCGTCAGCGCGGTTTGGAAACCGGTCAAGTGTGTTCCGCCTTCGATGGTGTTTATGTTGTTCGCATAGCTGTAGATGGTTTCGGCGAAGGAGTCGTTGTATTGCATCGCCAGTTCGACCTCCACTCCGTCCTTTTCTTTGTTGAGGTATATGACTTCGGGATTCAGTGGTTGTTTATTCAGATTGAGGTGTTGTACGAATTCGGAGATGCCGCCTTCGTAGTGGAATATCTCCGAACGCGGGGGATCCTCCCTTTCATCGGTGAGAGTGATGGTCACGCCTTTGTTGAGGAACGCCAGCTCTCTCAGACGGTTCGCGAGAATATCCCAAGTGAAGTCGCTTACGGAGAAAATGTCGGGATCAGGTTTGAAAGTAACCAACGTGCCGGTGTCGCTGACGGGACGCACTTTCACCAGAGAGCTGGCTACATCGCCTCTTTCAAAACGCATGTGATGGGCCGCTCCATCCCTGTGCACCTCCACCTCCAGCCATTCGCTGAGAGCGTTCACGCAAGAGACTCCCACCCCATGGAGTCCTCCGGAAACCTTGTAGGCGTTGTGGTCGAATTTTCCTCCGGCATGCAAAACCGTCATAACCACTTCGACCGCCGGCTTGCCTTCGCCTTCGTGCATGTCCACAGGAATTCCGCGCCCG
Source organism: Kiritimatiellota bacterium (assembly GCA_013151705.1). Classification (GTDB taxonomy): domain Bacteria; phylum Verrucomicrobiota; class Lentisphaeria; order Victivallales; family JAADHT01; genus JAADHT01. The sequence continues at coordinate 18,816 of JAADHT010000160.1, forward strand.
TCGTCGCCCACCGTCACGCTGTTGTCGACATGCACGGTGACGTCGATGGTGCTCGCGAAACCGGCAAGAGTCTCGTCGATGCTGTTGTCAACCACTTCATAGACCAGATGGTGGAACCCACGCTGCCCTGTGTCGCCAATATACATGCTAGGCCGCATTCTGACGGCCTCCAATCCTTCCAAGACGGTGATGCCGTCGGCATTGTAGGTGGTGGGATCCAAGTTTTCATCCAAGTTCGTGTTGATTTCCTCCGACATACAAAAACTCCTCATTTATTTGAAACGCGTCACATCTGAATTTGACGAAACAATCACTGACGTGCGGGGGCGAAATGGAATATAACTTCAAAACGGAGATAATCCAACTCCAAAACCCATTTTTCGCAGGCATATTCATCTTTATTGCGAACCAGGTGTTGCGTAATGGGACTGTAGGGTGTATATTTAATAGTGAAATGCTTTTAGAGGTTCCATTTGTCTTAGTGGTTCAGCAAACCAAGAGGCGGTAGTGACGGATTCTCGCGACAACAAGGATGACGGCTCCCTTGAAGGTGGGGAAGAACAATTTCAGCCATCTTCGGATGACATGAGTTCTACCAGCCCTATCGATTTTACTTTCCACCAGGATGGCGAGGAGACCGACGCGCCCGAACAGCACACCGCTTCGATTCTCGATTTGATTGAGACGAAAGACGAGTTCATCTCCCTTTCGGGCTCCGCCGATGTCGACGAGATCATCCAAGGGGATTCTCTCGACGAGATACTCAAGACTCCGACCAGCGACGACAAGGGAAGGTGGCGGACGTCGAAAATCGCTGAAGAGTATGAAAAGAAGAAGCGTTCGTCGAGGTTTTTCAAGCGAAAATTGAAAATCATAGTTCTCATCTCCGTCGTTGTGTTGTTGACGGGATTTGTCGTTATATACTTCTTGACTCCTGAAAAGTCGATTTCAGCCTTGACACCCATCAACAAGGTGTCGCTCGAACAATTGAGGATTTCTCCGACGCTCAAGGACGAGGGGCAGTTGTCAGGGTACCATAAAATAGCTCTCAAGCTTTTCGCTTCGGGGAAAACCAAAGAAGCCCAGACTGTATTTCGAAAATTGGCGGACACAGGTTGGAATGGAGCTGTCATTCAGAAAAATCTTGGAGAATGCCGAGAGAAACTGGGGGACAAAAGCGGTGCGCTGAAATACTACAAGCAAGCGGTTTCGCTTGGTTATCGGGATGATCCGCATCCGGTCGTATTGGTAGCGGCTGATTATTACAAGAAAAAGCAATATTCCAAAGTGATTTTAACCTTGCGAATTCCCCGTAAACTCTTCCCTGGCAATGAAGCGATATCGGCTTTGCTGGGCTCCGCGTATTATCAATCAGGCAACCGTTCCAAGGCTATCGAGTATTTCGATAAAACCAATCCAAACCGACTTTCAGAAGATCAAATGCGGGACTACGCTTTCATCTTGGAGCGCAAGGGGGATGTTAAAAAGGCGTTCAGGCTATATCTGACGTTAGCCAAGGCTTATGGTGACGAAGACGCTTTTGTGAAAGCGGAGAAGTTGGCTCCCGACCAGAAAACCCGCGTGTATCTTCTCTCCACTCTCGTCGCAAAATTCAAAAACACTTCGAAGGGCGCCGCGTACACCGTGAAACTCGCTGAACGAAGATTTTTCAACGATGAACGAAAATCAGCCTTGAGACTTCTTGAAGGGATCGATTCGAATCTGCTTGATAAAGAGGGTGCCGAAAAATTCATTGGAATGATTTTCGAATTCCGCGACTCGCCAATACTTCTCAATGAATGTCATAAGATATTGAATAAACATTTCGCGAACGACTGCGACTTCCAAATTCGTTTAATGGACGTTTTGAAGAGGAATGGCGGATTGGCGTTTTGCCGCGAGTTTTTCAAACAACAATACGCGATGTATTCGAAAAACACCGTTACGAACTATATGTACTCGTTGTTCCAATCGTCCAACGCCCGCAGGATAGTGCTGCTCAAGCGTTCCTTGTCCTTGAACCCCAGTTTTTTTCAGGCTTCCATGGCTTTGGGTGAAATCTACATGACAAAACAAGAGTGGGGCGAGGCTAAAAAACAATTCCTCAAATGTTTGAAAATATCTCCCAATTCTTTGGAATCCCATTGGTTTTTAACTGTCTGCGAGCTGAAACTCGAGGATTCTCCCGCTCCTCTGCGGAGATACGAGGCTTTTCTGCTTAAAACGGGGATAAAAGAGGCGGATAGATTGAAGGAGATGATTTCGCTTTCCCAATATATGAAATCACCCGACCAGACTCTCGCTTATTTGACTCAAGCGGAGAGGTTTCCAAAACTCTCCCGTTACATTGCCGAGGAGAGGATAAAGACCAAATTCATATATAGCGCCATTGAGAAAAATGATTTTCCATCTCCACTCCCATCGTATTTGAAGTTCTATTATCAGATGTTCCTTATTTCGAAAGGTCATTTCCGCCGTATGATGTTGATCCCAACGCGGAGAGAGGATTTTCCGGAATTCTGGAAAGTGTTCATTTGCTGGAGGACAGGAATAAAATCATGGCGAACCGGAGCTGAGTTGATTCTTAAACGCGACGAGACCAATGTTTTGATCTCGACGATAGTCAAATTGTGGTTGAAGAGGATTTCTCCGTCCAACGCCGCCTTGCTCATTGATTCTCTGCCTTATCAAGAGAAGCCGCTTATGACTATTATGATCGCGGAGGAATATTACCGGATGGGGGACGTCTTTAAATCGGAGCTTTTCTACAAACAGGCTTTGCATTACTCTTCACCCAATATATATGTACAGCTTGCGGACTTCTTGAGAAAGAACAAGTGAGTTCAATATGGATTTTTTGGAATCTCATGCCAGGGGGAGGTTTTTTCGAAGATGGTTTATGTGATACGCGCGGCAAGCGCGTTTCATGTGGCGCGGCTGTGCCAATTCCCTCTTTCGACTAATAAAACCAAAACAATGAGTAAACGCGGCAAATGTGGAAATGCTGTAGAAACGTCGAATGATTTCCTCGGCGCATCCGTATGTCCTTCCGGCGATAGTACGAACTTCACTCCCTTTGAGGTGGATTCTCTGCGCTTTGATCGATTTCTCGCGGACAGTCCCGTTTTCAATCTTTACACCGGATACGATTCATCATCCCGATTCAACGTGCAGATCATAGTTTTGCGGGATGACGCTCCGCATTACAAATGGTGCCGAGGGACTTTTCTGGAGGAATCTGAAAATTTAATGCGGTTGAGGCATTTGAACACTTGTCCTCTTTTGGGGCGCGGAGAGATTGATGGTCATCCGTATGTGACCGAGCCCTTGCTGGACGGCAGTTCTCTCGACGCCTTCTCTCCGGGCAAACATTCTTTGATCGCCATTGATAAAATAATGAACATTCTCCGATCCGCTTGCGTTGGATTGGCGGTCGCGCACAGCAAGAATCTCGCGCACCACGACATCTCTCCGAAACATATTCACCTCGACGGTAGAGGCGTGGTTAGGGTCAAAGGTTTCTTCATTTCGAGATTCGTCTATCTCTACGATCAGTTTATAATTTCCCAGGGAGGTGATTTGAGATTCTCGACGTCCCCGTTTTTGATAAGTCCGGAAAAAGCCGAATCGGGAACGGAGGATTATCGCGGCGACATGTTCAGCATGGGAGTCATATACTACTA
>JAADHT010000160.1:22519-23735 GCA_013151705.1 Kiritimatiellota bacterium
CGTTCCAGGGAGAAAAAGAGTCCGACACCATATACTCGAGAATCAAGCCGGTCGAAAAACGGAGGGCTTTGTTTGGAGGGATTGGGGCGTCTTCCGGTGATTTGCCGGATTATCTTCCGCCCGATCCTCCTAACGTTCTCGTACCTTCAATTCCTTCGGACTTGAGTGATTTGATTATGAAGAGCATCGCGTATTACCCGAACGTCAGAGTCACTGTGGCGGAGTTTATTGAAAAGTTGAATTTCATGCGCGCTAAAGCCGATGCGTTGAAAATCCGCAAAAACAACGAGAATATATTGAACACCGAAACAACCGAGATTCCCAAAATGACTCGTATCGGAACAAAAGTGATGAAGAAAAAATGAAATTACTCGTGCGAGAATCCAAACTGAGCGGATCGATTTCCATTCCGGGATCGAAATCCCACACGATAAGGGCCGTGGCGATCGCGGCGATGGCCGAGGGACGCTCGAGAATCCTCGCTCCCCTCGTGTCCAACGACACGTTGGCCGCTGTATCGGCCGCCATGTCCCTGGGGGCGGGTGTCGACAGGGGAAACGACGACATTTGGACGGTGGATGGACTTGGAGGAATGTTCAATATTGGCGACTTGATGTTGGTCTTGGGGAATTCCGGCACCTCGTTGAGGGTGTTTGCGGGAATCGCGAGTCTCGCGGACTCCACAATATCGTTCGATGGCGACGCTTCTTTGCGTTCAAGACCTATGAAACCGCTATTACAGGCCCTTTCGCGCCTTGGAGTGGAGACGACCGATTCCGATGGGCACTGTCCTATTTCCGTCCGCGGTCCGCTTTCCGGGGGAGCGACCGGCATCGAGGGGGCCTCCTCCCAATTTCTGACTTCTTTGTTGTTGTGTCTGCCCTTGGCTCGAACGGATTCCATTGTGAAGGTTTTCAAGCTCAACGAGAAACCGTATGTTGAAATGACTTTGAAGTGGCTGGCCGACGAGGGAATCCAGATCGAGTATCCAGACGACATGTCACACTTCACAATCAAAGGCGGTCAAACGTATCCAGCGTTCGAAAAACGGATGCCGGCCGATTTCTCCACGGCGGCTTTTCCTCTCGCCGCCGCTGCCGCGACGGGAAGCGAAATAGACATACTGGGATTGGATTTCAATGATTACCAAGGCGACAAACTTGTTTTTGGGTTCGTCGCTGAAATGGGTGCGGAAATAGTGAAGTCCGAATCCTCG
>JAADHT010000160.1:23754-25291 GCA_013151705.1 Kiritimatiellota bacterium
CCGAAGCCGTTGCGTGGCGGGGACTTTGATTTGAACTCCACTCCGGACGCGTTGCCGGTGCTCTCCGTCCTTGGCGCTCTCTTCCACGGAGAGACACGTCTTCTCGATTGTCCGCAGGCGAGAATAAAGGAGACCGACAGAATCGATTGCATGACCCGCGAACTCCGCAAAATGGGAGTTGAGATCGATGAGTTGGATGATGGCATGGTGATCAAGGGCGTTGTTGAGAGTGGCGATGTCGAGCTGGAGTCGTACGGCGACCATAGAATAGCGATGGCTCTCGCCGTCGCCGGAATGGCGAGCAGCGGAGTCACTGTCATAAACGATGCCGAATGCGCCGCGGTGACCTATCCGGATTTCGTGGAGGACTTCAAGCGACTCGGAGCCGACATTGAGCTGTTTTGAACGGTGGAATGACGTTTACGCATTGCGGGAAAAATCTTGAAAAATCTCTTAACCAATTAGATTAAAACTGAAAAAACCATATTATGTCGCATTTTAACAATTGACGACTTTTTTTGAGTTTTTTCACGGACTCGTTTTTTTTCGGTTTCATTGAAAACTCACAAAAACCGCTTCCGGCTCGCAGAAAAGGCGCAAAGGAACACGAGTCGTTCCCACGCCGGATGTCACAATCATTTCAAGGCCTGTCGATTTGTGGAGGTAGCGCCCGTATTCGAACAATTTCCAGTATTTCGTGGATGTCAGCAACGCTCCGAATCCCGGGATCCGTATTTGCCCCCCATGCGTGTGTCCGCTGAGACAGAGGCATCTTGGCCTTTCGTTTTCATTCGGGAAAATCCGTTCCAGCGTTTTAGCGAAATCCGCGGCGGTTGCGGGATTGTGCGATATGACGCAGTTGAGATGGTCGTGGGACAATTCATTAGGGCTTGGCGCGGGATGCCCGTTTCTTGGATCGTCCAGTCCTTGGAAAAGTATTCCGTTGATGAACGACGATTCGTTGATGAGGTAGTGGAATCCTATTTCCGCGAATTTCGCGGTCCAAAGCGAATTAGGAAACCAGCATTTGCGTCTTCTGTCCCAGTTGCCCGGCGCCGCTATTTTCGCGGATCCCGTTATTCCTGAAAGAGCGTTTCCCAAAGCGTCGAACGCCTTGTCGAAGAAACAGGCGTAGTTTGTCAAGTCTCCTCCGAAAACGATCCATTCCGGATTGAATTTTTGGGCGATTTCGGTTATCGACGCCAGTTTGCTTTCCGAGTTGCCCCAATGAATATCGGAAAAAAAGAGGAGGCGTTTTCCCGCCAAATGAAATTCAGAAGGAGTTTTCAACTCGTATTCGACCACTTTTAGGCCGCCGGTGGATGCGGGTGATGCCGCGAGTTTGCGGTTTCCGTAAGCTTTTACTCTTTTCCATTCCGTGAATATCATGCGGGACCTGTGCTGGTTGGAGCGCTCACCCTGGTGCGGCCCGGCGCCGTAACGGAGCTAGTACTGCGTATAACTTAAAACTTCGCTTTGATTGCGAATCTCATGGATGCCAAGTTGTTTCGGAGTCAAAGGCCGCTACCGCGGTAAC
>JAADHT010000074.1:0-12323 GCA_013151705.1 Kiritimatiellota bacterium
TCATGGCATCCGTGATCTGAAGCAATTTTCCGCACCTGTTCGCGGCGCAAACCGAAAGAGCGTTGCTCGATGCAGAGGGCGGCCGCGCCAAACCTCGAAATCACCTCCATCGAAGGCAAGCCCCTGTTTGACTCCTCTCAAAACGTTTTTGTGATATAGCGACGGCGACAAATTCAGCTTCTCCATTTTTCTCTCTCCCGTATACACCTTTCGTTGCCTTTCGCCGCCAGCTTCGCTGAAGGCGCGAAGATAGTCCTGGATCCGTGGCTAATTAAACGATTCGATTGAATCTACCTTCGTTTTCGCTCAATGCAATATATCAAATGTAAACTTTTAGCGATTACAGGCTAATGCCTAAATCGGATGAAAGTCGCTTGTATCGGTGGAAAACGGGGGTAACTTCGGACATCATACAATCGGAACTTAAAAAAGGAAAGTTGGATGACGCGTGGCGCTCACAAAAGATTTTCGGTTCCAGCCGTGGTCAGCGCGGTGCTTTTACTCGTTTTGTCGCTATGGACGGCGTATCTGCTTATGGTGTCGATCGCGGCGAAAAAAAATATCCGCGCCGAATTCGCGGAAAGGCGCTCGGCTTTGTTGCGCGAGGCCGCCGAGCGATGGGACGCTCCATCGGTCGTCTCCGAAAAAATTCAAAAACTAGCGGGACGTCTGTTCGCTAAACTCGAGGCGAAGCACACCCTCCTCCTCCTATATTTGTACATCGCGGAATGCGTGGTGGCGCTGTTGTTCTTTCTCGTCTGGTATCATCAAATCAGGATGGAGGAGTTCTCCAAACGGATCGAAGAGGAAAAGGACCGCAGGCATGAGGTGGACGAGCTGGGGCTCGCCGCCGCGGGACTCGCGCACGAAACAAAAAACCCTTTGGGCGTGATCCGCGGTCTAGCGCAGAACATAGCCGACGATGTGTCGAACGACGAGAAAACCCGCGAAAAAGCGCGGAACATCATGGAGGAGACCGATGTGACGACCGCGAGGCTCGGAGCTTTTCTCAGTTACGCCAAATTCCGGTCGCCGACACCGGAACCAGTCGACGCCTGCGAGTGTTTGGAACGCATAGCCTCTTTACTGCTGGATGATTTCGCCAACGCCGGAGTCGCTTTGAACACCGCGCTCGTTCAAGTCGTAATAGAGGCCGATCGGGATATGCTTTCCCAAGTAGTAATGAATCTGTTGACGAACAGCTTGAAATTCACCCCGAAAAAAGGCGTTGTGACACTCTCGCTAGAGCCGGAGGCCGCTGAGTTCGCGAGAATCAAAGTTGCGGACACCGGGGCGGGAATTCCGGCCGCCATTCTTCCCGAGGTGTTCAAACCGTACGTAACCAAGCGGAAAGGCGGATACGGAATCGGGTTGGCGATAGTCAAAAGAATTGCCGACCAGGCGGGGTGGTCCATCGCCATCGAGTCGATCGAGGGAAAAGGGACAACGGTCGTGCTAGGGCGGATTCCAGTGGTCGGGCGCGGCGGCAACCCGGCGTGAATGCGGGAGACTTGCGAAGTACAGCCTTCCGCCTACATTAAGGCTTCCTCCTACGCTCAATATGTTCCGGCGGACAGTGACGGCGTGACAAGTCAAGCTGGGAGGCGAAGCCTCCTCCCAACCGCGCTGTTTTATTTCAGATATTTTCAATAGTAGGAGTTTAATGTGGCTTTTCTGCAATGCGATCGTTTTTTCCCGTCTCCACCGCGCGGATCCCAATTCGATTTGTTTCATCTCTCCGCGAAACTCGCGGAGAGCGGAGCGGAGTTTCCGCAGCTCTATCAATGCTGTGGAACCGAGGATTTTCTCTACGAGGACAACCTCAAATTCAAGGAGCATATCGAGAAGCTGCCATTCGAGCATTGTTATGAGGAAGCGCCAGGCGCGCATGAATGGGGATTTTGGGACATCCACATCCAGAAAGCGCTAGAATGGATGCTTGGTTGAGAAACTCCTCTAAACGCAAGAATCTTGAACGGGAGGAAATAAGGATAAAGCCAAAAGACCTTTTGAATATCCAATATCGAACAAGGAACTCAGAATATTCAAGTGAATAGGGTCGCTTTCGCCCTTTAATATAAAAAAGAAATTCAAAAAACACGTAAGATTCTTTTAATTCCCTGTAAGTAAGTGCCATTCCCCATTGCACCCCCTTCAAACAATCACGGCACCCTACGAGCATTCCTCGCGACATATTTCCGAAACCTACTGGAATACTCGCTGAAATCGGTGTATTTTAACACTCTTTCCGACCATGGGAGAACGATTAGCCGCAATACGCAATTTGGGAGAGGCGATGAACGACGAGAGACCGGGATGGGACGAGTATTTCATGAACATAGCTGAGGTGGTGGCGTCACGCGGCAACTGCTCGCGAAGAAAAGTGGCGGCTGTCATCGTGAAAGACCGCAGAATAATCTCCACCGGATACAACGGCACGCCGCGCGGGGTGAAAAACTGCTGCGACGGCGGATGTCCGCGCTGCTCTTCCGACACCCCCTCCGGCGAGGGCCTGGAGGAGTGTCTCTGCAGTCATGGCGAGGAGAACGCCATCGTTCAGGCCGCGTATCACGGTATTTCGGTCAAAGACGGGACGCTTTACACGACGTACAGTCCCTGTCTTCTATGTGCGAAAATGATAATAAATTCGGGGATAAAAGAGGTGGTGTATCGCAGACGCTACACGATAGACACCACGTCGACGCGTCTTTTGAAAGAGGCCGAAGTACTGTTCAGGGGAATCGAATAGTGGAATTGCAAAATGGTTAGCCAAGGGTTGTTTCAATCTCAAAGTCAGCGACAAGAGCAAATTATGGCGCCCCAGCAGATTCAATCGCTGGAGGTGCTGCTCGCGTCCATTCAAGAGCTTCAGATGAAAATATCACAGGAGCTCTCCGAAAATCCCACCTTGGAGCAAGTTTCCCCTGGAAACGAGGAACTTTCCGGAGACATCCTCTCAAATACTGAATCAGTCCAGAAAAACGAGACCCCCGAGGAGCGCCGCGAAAACGACGACGACGGAATGGCGGAACTCGCGAGACTCGCGGATTCATGGCGCGGCGGCGACCAAAACGGACCCACTACCGCGTTTTCGGCGGAGGCCGCCGAGAAACGCCAATATCTTTTCGATTCGCTGACGGTCGAGCAATCCCTTCAGGAGTATTTGTCGGAGCAGTTGCGATTTTTGGATATTGACGACAAAACGGCGGAACTCGCGGAATTGGTGATCGGCAGCATAGACGATTCGGGATACTTGAGAAGCATCACAGCGGATCTTGCGACGGTTTCCGGAGTTTCGTTGGAAGAGATGGAGCGGGTCGTGCGTCTGGTTCAGACGTTCGATCCTCCAGGAATATGCGCCAGGGATATCAAAGAGTGTCTTTTGCTGCAGTTGGAACACAGAGGCTTGAAGAAAACCTCTCTTCACGCCCTTGTTCGAAACCATCTCGACGACGTAGCGGCCAACAGGTTGCCTTTGGTGGCGAAACGAATGAAGGTCACGATGGACGAGCTCCGTGAAATGCTGGACGCTTTGAAACACTTCAATCCGCATCCGGGAGCCCATCTTGCGCCGGATTCGCCTCAATTCATAACTCCTGAAGCGACGATAGTCGAGAACGAGGACGGCTACACTGTCGTTCCCAACAAATCCCACATACCAAAACTGCGGCTTTCACAACAATACTTGAAAATCCTGGAGGATCCAACCACTCCTCCGGACGTCAAGGAATACATAAGAGAGAAATTGAACAAATCCAAGGCTTTGATGAAAAGTCTCGACCAGCGGCAAAGCACCATAATGAGGATATCCGAGGTGATTTTGGATACACAGCATGACTTTTTCGAACATGGGATAGAGCATCTCAAACCGTTGACTATGCAGCAAGTCGCCGACAGGCTTGGAATCCACGAGACGACCGTCAGCCGGGCGATCGCCAACAAACACATTCAATCTCCCAGAGGACTATTTGAATACAAATTCTTCTTTTCATCCGGATACCAGTCGGATTCGGGGGAGGAGGTCTCCAATCGGAGCGTGATGGAGAAAATCAAGGATATCATAGCGCTCGAAGATCCGAAGAAACCACATTCCGACCAGAAAATCTCCGATATGCTGAAAAAACTCGGTTTGAACGTGGCCAGAAGAACGGTGGCGAAATACCGGGAGTCGATGAGGATTCCAACTTCGAACCTGCGCAAGGAATTTTGATTTATGAAAATAGCGCACTATCTGAAAACACTGCATTTGACCGGTGGCGCGAAAGTGCTGGCCCAGCATCAGGAGATACTGAAAAACCTTGGGCATAACGTTTTCTGGTTCGTTCGTTCAGTTGAGACCGATTTCGAGTTCGACGTCCCGATAACGGTAATCGACGATGTCGCTAAAATCGCGGAATACGAACTGGATGTCCTAATCGTCAATAAACCTAAGGACTATTTCGAGGTGAAAGGAATGAACGTCGGACACCTGATCTACCTGAGCCAGGCGTTCGAGGTCGATCATATGAACATTCGCCGCGAGAAGAAGAAAAAATCAGCACACTCGTCTCCGTTGGGCAGACTCGCGATGGATTTCAAATGGTGGCTGAAAAAACGGCGCGTCCATAAATTGTACGCTGAGAAAACCGTGAAATGGGCCGTCTCCTCATACCTTATGGAGCTGTTGGAGCCGTATGGATGTCCAACCAAACTGGTGCGAAACAGTTTCGACGACGCGCTATACCATACCAAAGGGAAACGCCGCGGAAAACCTTTGAGACTTCTCTCGGTCGGAGACTACTCGCTGAGCCGGAAAAACCTTCCGTTTCTGTTCGAGGCGCTCGCCGCGAGTTCCGCGGATTTCCATTTCACGCGGGTTTCGCCCAATCCGATAACCGACGAGGAGAAATCCTCGGGACTGGTCGATGAATTCCACATTCGAATCCCGGAGGAGCAACTCTCCAAAATATACCGAGATACGGACGTTTTGATCTCCACATCCACCGACGAGGGATTCGGCCTGCCGGTGATCGAGGCGATGGCCTCCGGCGCTCTCTGCGTCCTGTCGGACATCGGCGCTTACCGCGATTTCGCGAAAATCGCGCGTGAGGCGCCAAAAAACTACGCGTTGTTTTTTAATCCGAGAAACCCCGCGGAACTCGCGGCTATTCTCGATGACGTATGGGGCGATTACGATAAATTCGAGAAGGCGAGAATGAACGGCATGGAATTGACTTCGTTCTACACCCGAGCGCAGACCATTTCAGATATGGAGACGGCGTTGGCGGAGCTGGTTTGAAACCGGCCAACTCCACGGGAACCTTTTTCCCCAGGCTGGAAAAGGCTGATCGGCACGCATTCGGAGCGTGAATCCATGCCGCGGCTCAATAAAAAAACTCAAAAATATTTATGGCGGAATTGGAACAGGGAATTGAAATCGTATGGACCGACGAGGAGGCCGAGCGCCTCTTCGCCGAGGCCGGACTCGCGAAGTTCGCGGATTTCTTCGAGGCGGAGCGGATACTCGACGATTCGCGTTACCGCGTCATGCGCGAACACCGCGACAAGCGCGGCGGCGGAGACGTGGATAGAACCGTGCTGAAATTGGATTTGGACGGTCGGACATTCTATTTGAAACGCTCCAACGGCGAAGCGTATCACAATACGGTTCATGAGTTCGAGGCTATTAAAACCCTTCCGCGCTTCGGACTGCGCCCTTCCGAAATAACGGCGCATTCCTTTGATGAGACCGATGGACGCGCGATGCTGCTCCTCAAGGATTTGAAGGGGTTCAACTCGATAAACGATATGTTCAACGGAAACGCGCCGCCGGAAGCCGTCGCGGATTTCGCGGAAAACAAGGAGCGGATACTAGCGAAAGTCGCGGAGATCATAAAAAAGACGCTTGAAGCGGGATATGTCTATCCGGATTGGTTTGGAAAGCACATATTCGTCAAACCAGGCGTTGACGAGATCGCCTTGATCGATCTCGAACGCTTCCGGCCGCTCTCCGAATGCCCCTGGTACTTCGGTTTTCCGGTCACGTCGTATTTCGTCAAACGCAAAATACTGCGGAAATTAAGGCGCTCCCTCAAATCCGACCTCCTTCCGCCCAAGCTGCTGAAACGATTATTTCCCTGACGCGTTCGATGAAATGCTTCATCTCGCTGTTGGCGAGCGGTTTTTCGCACAACACGTGTTTGCCGGCGTTCAAACGCTCCACGGTCACCTCCTTGTGAAGGTGGTGCGGCAAGACGACCAGCATTGCGTCGACCACGTTGAGGGCATCGCGGTAGCCGCGGCATACGGTTTTCACGATGAAAGCCATTTCAACCGCGTATTCAAACAACATTTCAAAACCACGCCGGGGAAGTACAGGAAGAGGCGTGATTCGTGAGGTGTGATTCGAACCGGAAAACAGTAGCGCGGCGCGGGAGCGCCGCGGCACGAAGACGCTCCGCGTCGGAATCTCAAATCTCGCACTGAAAGGAGCGAACTACCTTCAAAACGACAAATTACCGCGCGTTCCGGCTATTTCCGCGTCAACTCGATCATCTTCTCGTAGTTGGCGACGGCGAGGGGGGAGAGTTTCCGGCCGTATGGGCAGGCGCTGGGCATCAGAACGAATCCTCTGCCGTCTCCAGCCGTTCCCTCGTCGATCGCTTGCCTCACCTTGTCCGCGAACTTCGCGGTCGGCATATTCTCTATGTCGGTGATCTCCAAGTTGCCGAAGAGCACCCATGCGTCTCCATATTTTTCACGCACGTATTTCAGCGTCACGTCTCCTTGTTCCGGTGGTTCTATCGGATCAATGGCGTCGCACCCGATTTCCGCGATGTGATCCAGAATATCCTTCAGGTTCCCATGCGAGTGGATTCGCGCGTATCCGCCGGTGGCATTTATTATTTCCGCCATCGGTTTGACGTATTCGGTGACATACTCTTTAAACAAATACGGCGGAAGATAGGGGGGAGAGGCGTATTCCGGACCGTAAATACGCCATAGCCGTCCAGGCAGCGCCTCGCAAACCGCTTTGACGCGCCGATAAAGCGGTTCAGCGACCTTATCCAACGCCTCGCGCGTAAGTTCCGGTTCCGTCAAGGCGGTTATTGTGTATTCCGCCATATCGAAGAGCGGGGCGACACGGCACAGTGGATCGGGGGTGTCCAGCATCACGATGCCTGAATCGCCCAATTCGCGTTCAAGCTCGAGTATGTTTTCAGCATTCACCTCGATATTGTGTTCCGGCTCCGGCAAGTCGATCCACGCCTTGAAATCATCGACATCCTTCAATAAATGTTCCACGCACCATTCCGTGTTGACATCTCGGTCGCGCCTGTATGTTTGGGTAAGTATTTTGCCGTTGGCCGTCGTGATTTTGGAGGTGGTTATTCTACTTCCGTTCTCATCCTCGTTGACTGTGGTCTCATCGCGCTTGTCGACATCGCCCTCGATCAAATCCTTTATGCCGGGATTTCGCATTACGATGCGGTCGCTCTCGTGGAGCGCCAATTCTATGAGCGGTTTCCAAGACGGATCCGAATAGATGTTGAAAGGGTTTGTATCGTCCATGGACTCGGTCCCGTTTATTTCATAGAAGGAGACCGCCGGCCTGTCCACGCTTTCTCCGCGCAAAGTACTCATCAATCGCTCGCGCCTGTTCATAATATAATCTCTCCTGTAAAGTGGGATGCCGATTCCGGGTTCCCAGATTCTTATTAAGAAACGGTGTAAAGTAGCACCGTTTCAGAGTTTTTCTTCGTGTTTCGCAATCAATTACGCCGCGTCTCGTATCGACCCGCGGCTTGATTTCATTCGCTTTTAGTCCATATTAGAGCCAATTGCAAAAGTCTGAGCGAGCCGTCGTTCAGACTTTTGCGACTGGCTCATTAGTTTACAATACGGAGGATGGCGATGACACATGAAATTGTCGGGCGTGAGCGTTTGGGGGAGGGAAAATGGATATATATCGAGAAGTTGCGCTATATCGACCGCGCCGGAGTGGCGCGAGATTGGGAGTCCGCCGGAAGAATCTCCGGTCAGAGCGCCGTCATAATAGCGGCGGTTATGAAAAACTCGCGTGAACTGCTGTTGGTGAGGCAGTTCCGTCCGCCGCTCGGAAGATATGTCGTTGAATTCCCGGCCGGATTGATCGACGATGGCGAATCGCCGGAAACAACCGCGGTCCGCGAGCTTCGCGAGGAGACCGGATATCTGGGAGAGGTGCTGGAATGCACTCCTAGAAGCGCCAGCTCCCCCGGAATGTCCGGAGAGACGCTGGTGTTCGTCCGAATGACGGTTGACGAAAACGCGTCCTCCAATCTCCGTCCGGAAACGGATTTCGACGAAAGCGAGGATATCGAGACGTTCAAGGTTCCGCTCGAGGATTTGAGTGTTTTTTTGGCTGGTGGAAGCGAAGCCGGCGACTCCATAGACGCGAAACTCGCGGCTTTCGCCCTTGGCCTTTCTCTATCCTCAAAGCGGTGACCAACCCGTTTTCGGTGGCGACGATGAAACCGCCGTCCTCCAACGCCGCCGGTGACGCCGAAACGGGTTCACCAAGCGCGAACTCCGCGGTTTGACGTCCTTCCGACATCTCGATAAGCCGAGCGGTGCCATCGGCATCCACAACGAGTGGAGAGTCGCCGACCGCTATCGGCTGGGCCTCCACGTCACAGGGGATGGAGCTTCTCCAGAGAGTTTTTCCAGCGTCAAACGAAAGAGCCACGCACTCGCCTCTGGTCGAGACCGCGAAAACCCGCTCGCCGATGATAACGGGCGAGGTGGTGAAGGATTTTTTTTTGTTTTTTCCGCCTTCGCTCCAGCGCCAGGCTACCACATCCCGCTCCGCGTCCACGCGGATGATTTCTCCTGTGTACAGGGCGACGACGCATGCGGAGTCGGAGACGGCCGGAGAAGCCGGTATGTACGAGCCCAAATCGACAACGCCGGTCAACTCGCCGGTTTTCGAATCCACGAACCTCAGTTTGCCGTCGCATCCGCCAACGCACAATTCATTTCCCACCAATTTAGGCGAGCCGTTGACGAAGTTGCCGGTGGCGAGCTTCCATTCCATTTTTCCGGTTCGGGCGCGCAACGCCCGAATTTTGAAGTCGTACGATCCGAAAACAACCAATTCGGAATTTTGGTCGTTTTTTCCACGCGCCAAGACGCAACCTCCGGCTATTTTGCCATTCGTCTTGAAACTCCACAGGGTCTTGAGCGTCGAAAGCTCGAAAGCTCGGAAGACTCCATCGGAGCCGCCCACGAAAAGGGTGTTTCCGTAAACCGCGGGAATACCGTTCAACGATTCTCCCGTCAATCGACTTCGTATGGTTTCTCCCGTCGCGGCGTCCAAAACCGAAATCACGCCTTCGTCGGAACAAAGCAATACCGTTCCGTCGTTTAATAGAACGGGAGCGTTGGAAAAGGCGTCCTGACAATCATTTTGCTCGGCGGGCAGTGTTTCGTCGGGAATGGCGCCGCGCGGGAAACGCGGGTTCCGCGGGGTTTCCGACTTGTCAGGAGACTCGCTGACATCGGGAGTTCGCGCGAAGCGGTGAATAAGAACAAGCGACAGTAGTATTCCAAACGTCGAAACAATGACCACTTTCAGACGTTTTGACTTTTGATTCATACATCAATCGTTTAAGAAATCAATGATGATGTCAGCGAGATTGTTGCGCTCGATTTTCAAAATCCCCGACTCGCGATCGAAACTCTCCGTCGAATCCGAGGCGTGCGCGGTGTTCACCATGACATCCTGCCCGAACTCTTTGCGGATGGTTCCGCTCGGCGCTTTCGTGGGATCGGTCGGTCCGAGGACGTCTCTTATTTTCGAAATGGCGTCGCGGCCCTCGTAAACCAAAACCATGCTTTTAACGAGTCCCGGGGTGTCAAGATCCTCTTCGGAGCACTCATCGGGTCTGCGGCCGGACATGAATTCGACTATCTGCGAAAACTGGTCGTCGGCGAAGGCTTTGCCAACCGAACCGACCAAGCAGTCTAAACACGACATCTCCAGTTTGATGTTGAATTCATCCTCTAATAGCACCTTCGCCTTCTCTCCAATTTTGGGAGCCAGTTTCTCGCGGAGGACGTTTTTAACGGGGCCGTAGAACTCCAACGCGTCCCGGACCGTCATTCGATTGACCTTGCAACCGATGATGCGAAGGCCGGTTCGACTGAACATGTCGATGATGTTGCCGGGTTTCGAACTGGGAAAACGCCAGTTGTCGGGTTTGATTATCACGAGCGTCCTCTCTATCCCCTCCGGATCGTCGTATTTCATATTCTCGACCAAATTGGACTCTTTTGCCGCGAATTCAGCGAACATCCGTAGTTTCGGAATAGCGAATTCAGGAGAGAGCGGAGTCAGGACGGCAGGCTCGAAATACCGGACATCGTCACTGCCCGGGTCTATCACTAAATCGGCGTAGGTGTCGCGTATCGTCTCACCGGTGATCCGCGACGAGTCCGAACGCGTGTCGGTGAAAATATCCCCCGCTATGGAAAAGAGTTTCGAACAGGTATTCTCGCCTTTGAACATCAACATCATCACTCTATGGCGTCTGCCTCCGCTTGGAGAGAAGGTTCGTTTGACGTAATCGCTCAACAGCTTGGCAGCCCGTTTGTCGCGGGCTCCAACGGTTTCCAAAAGCGAGGCGGCATACTTCTCCGCCAACTCTTTCGACGGCGCTATCATTTGAGCGGCGACGAGTTCGATGTCAGACCGTGAAAGCAGACGCGCTACGACTCCTCCCGTCCGCGACTTTAAAATCGTGTATGGTGTGATCAGAATGTACGAAAGTTCCTCAGCCATTTTAATTCTCCTGTATTTTTGATTGTCAACGCGACGTTTTAAGTCGCACACGGTACTAGTCGTCCGAAAAACAGCGATTTCCATACGGCTCTTTCATTAATTCTTCGCGTATATCGCGACTTCTTAGAGCTCCTTGTCGGAAATTCAGTATTCACACCCGTTATTGTAAGGTCGTGCGAACCACCGTGCCATCCTTGGCTCCCGTGATTTTCACGTGGTAGATTCCGTAATCCGCCGGAATGAGACAAGTTCTGCCTCGTTCCACCAAAACGTCTTCCGAACGGCCTTTGACCGTTACATCGGTATTGATCGCGGTCAGCAGATGCGGGTATCCCGCTTCGGTGGAGTCAATCCAATCGCCCACCAACTTCAAAGCGGAGACATTGAAGAACGGACATCTGTTCACCAGGGGGAGTTTTCGGTTGCGCGAAGCCGGAGCGGATTCCGCGGCGACGCGCGGCGAGCTTCTATCGGCGAAATTCACACATTCAAGAGCTTCTTCGACGTGAAGTTCCCTTGGTTTGCCGTCGGGCCCCAAGCGTCCCCAATCGCTTATGCGGAAAGTGGTGTTGCTGTTCTGTTGGATTTCGAGCAGGAGGTTGCCGGCTCCGATGGCGTGTACCGTGCCGGAATTGATGAAATACGCGTCGCCCACGACGGATTGAAAGGATTGGAGGCACCCCTCTATCTCATTGGATTTCACCGTTTCAAGAAAACGCTGTTTCGTGCAAGTGTGTTTCAATCCGGCGAAAATCCTTCCACCGGGCTTGGCCGCCATCACGTACCACATTTCTGTTTTAGGCTCAGCTCCCGGCATTTTAGCGCATGCTATCTCGTCTGGATGAACTTGTAGCGACAAACGTTTTCCGGCGTCAATCAATTTAACGAGCAACGGAAACGGTTTGCCGGGAACGTGCGCTAACCCCATAAGATTTTTTCCGTGGGATTCAAGCACCCCGGCGATTGTCGTTCCGGCCAGATCACCGTTTTCAATCACGCTTACGGCATCCGGTCTGTCGGACACCTCCCAGGATTCGGCCACGGGGATTTTAGATTTCGGGACTTTCCTCCCCAGATGGATTTTCATCAAATCCCCGCCCCACATTATGTCCCGGTATATCGGAGAGAACAACATCGGGTACAATTTTTTTTCATTGTCGTTCGGCATAAACATCCCCTTTATCGCCATATGTGCTGTACGCGGCACCGTCAAGGGTAGGGTAGCACAAAACAATGGCAATTCAAGAGGGGAGTTCGTTATTCGCGGTAATCCACCTCGCCGCGGCGCAATCCTTTATGCGAGTTCGACATGCGGAACAAACATTAACACACGGAAGAAGATGTATGCGTGTCCACTCGTGGATACGCGTATATTGTTTGCTTTTTTCCATTTCCGTGTGTTCAGCGTGTTCCGTGGTTGAAATCCCCCTCCCTCTTCTCCTCGGGCAGGATGCGAACGTGTTCGCACTTTTAGGTTTGAGGCTGGCATTCTCTTCTCGTTTGGCGTTATTCGTTCGGAATT
>JAADHT010000074.1:12354-19700 GCA_013151705.1 Kiritimatiellota bacterium
AAATATTCGTTCGGAATTTGTGAAATCAGGTTGAAAAACGACATAATATCATTATAGCATGGTGTGGAATTTATTAATAATTCAAATAGGAGACGCGATTATGGGAAACGAGTCGAAGGTTGATTTCGGAGCTCTCAAAAACAGAGCTAGAACGTTCGAGGTGTGCGAAAGACGCGTGGTCGGACATGTTCCGACAATAGCGTTGACCCCGGTCGTCGACGGTAGAACTGGAGCGTATGAATCCAACGTCGCTGAAACCTGGGCGATGGTGGAGAAAGTCCACAAACTGATAAGCGAAAACGTATTTCTGCCCGATGGAACTCCCGTGCGCCTTGTAGTCGCTCCGGAAATCGTCTACGGCGCCCGTAGCGGAGCGAGAGCCCAGGAATACTACACGAGAGAAGGTGTCGGAGCCAATATCTGGATAAGCCGCTCGTGGGCCTACAGCGACGAGTTGATGTCGGTCTGTCAAGGTGTCGGCAGCAGCGAGTGGATCCAGGCGGCTTACGGTCTGAACCAAACCGACCGTCCCGGCGCAGTTTGGCTGAAGGCGTTCTGCGCGGCGATGGACGAGAAGAAACGTCCGATATTCTCCATCTACAACCCCGATCTCGAAGACGACAGCGGTGATATCGCTCCATACGTCGCCGAGCGTCTTTTGCGGTTCGCGAGATGCGCGACGGCGGTTCTGGAACTCCGCGGCAAAAACTATCTATCAGTCGGATCGGTATCAATGGGCATCATCGGTTCCGATGTGCGTCGCAACGCGCTGCTCCACTATTTCGGAATGGGCAGCGTAGCTGTGGACATGGTGGCGGTCCGCGGACGCATCGACAACGGCTTCTACGACCACGATGAGCTTGAAAAGGCTTTTGAATACATGAAAAGTAAATTCAAATTCAAGTTCAATGAAGGCGAGAAACCCTATTCGGACGACGATCTGCTGAAAGAGTCCATTCTCATGACGATGATCGTCCGCGATTTGATGGTCGGCAATCCGCGTCTCGCGGATCCAGCCGTCGGCGACGCGCAGGGATTCAAGGCGGACGTCGAGCACGCCCAGGGATGCAACGCGATTTTCGCGGGAACGCAGGGCCAGCGCGCGTGGACCGATCTCTTCCCGAACTTCGACCTGTGCGAATCGATTCTCAACTCATCATTCGACTGGAACGGATACCGGGCGCCGTATATCGTGGCGACCGAGAACGACAGCAAAAACGGCATAGGAATGATCGCCGCCAACATTCTTTCCGGAATGCCTCAGCTTTTCGCCGACATCCGCACCAACTGGACGGTTGAAAGCATCAAGGCGGCGACGGGGCGCGATGTGAGTGATGTCGCTCCGGACGGTTTGATCGACAAGCGCAATTCCGGCGCCGGATCTCTCGACTACGCGCTCAACGTTTTCGAACTAGTGGATGGGTCAAAATCAGCGCAACAGACAGCATGCGAAATTCGCGAGAATCCGGAACTGCGCCAAAAACTAATCGACAAGGCGATAGAAGGCACCACCTACATCGGCGCCATCCTGGAGTACTTCCTCGGTGATGGACTTTCGAGTTCCTACCGCACGCCCGGCGGAGTGCCTATGACGGCATACCGGTACAACATGGTCGGAGACAAAATGACCTTTTCCGTGGTCGAGGGCGAAACCATCGATCTGCCGCAGGATGTGGCCGACCATATCAGCGGAGTGACCAACGAGACTTGGCCGGAGACCTATTGGACTCCGCGCGGAATGTCCTCTTTTGAATATATGTCGAAAATCGGACCAAATCACGACGCCAACTCGTTCGGCCTAATCGGAGCGGATTTGATCACCTTCAACGCGATACTCCGAATTCCGGTCGACATGCACAACATCGCCGACGAGGATATCTTCAGACCGACCATTTGGGACCGTTTCGGCGGCGACGATTTCAGAGCCTGCAAGGAACTCGGCCCGTTGTACGAATAACTTGGGAGCGTCAGTCTTATGCGTTGTCCAAACGCATAAGACTGGCTTCTGAGCGGCAAAGCCGCGACCCCGTATTTAATCTGCCACAGCGGATAAATATCGGATTTAATGAAAGCGGCGGTTATTGAAAAGGAGTAGCGAAAGGTGATACAAATAGGAAGAAACGCGCCGTGTCCCTGTGGATCAGGCAAAAAATACAAGCATTGCTGCATAGACAAACACCTGAGAGACTCTCGTATTGAATCGGACATTCCATTATCCGGCGAGACGCCGAAGCATATCAAGGAAATATTCGGCCAGTTGGAGCCGGAAGGTTTTGCGACGATTGAGGAGCTGCGGGAAAAAATGAGAGGGTTGACGGATAACTTCAATCAATCGCCACTCGATGATTTCCTCGGACTCTCTCCTGAGCGGATGTTCCGCTTTCAAAACACGGAACTTTTCTCGGAAGGAAGCGGTCTCGAGTTGAATGTCAAAGTGAACCGGAAACTTATCAAGAACACCCTCATCGCTAAAATCGCGGACCACGTTTTGGTCGCCATTCTCGAGTCGGGCGGATTGAAGGCGACGACATGCAAAAAGAACTTTCCGCGGAAACTGTCTCAGGAAGTGGGTGAGATTTTAAAGGCAAACTCCAGTCAATTTGGCAAATATCTTTCTTACTCCTCAGTGCAGTCGGAAGACGACGTGCGCCCACTCCGCCTTATCCGCGGAACTCTGACGAAATGCGGATTCATCAAACTTCGCAAAGGCTCGTTCCATCTGACGAAAAAAGGAGTCGAAACCGTCGAGAACGGACTCTCCGCCACCGCTTATCGCAAGTTGCTGAATGACTACTTGAATTTCGTCAATTGGGGATATTACGATAGATATCCGAAGTTGCAGGAGTTGCAGGAATTCGTCTATTTTCTTCTGTTCATAATCCACAAAAAAGCCGATGATTTCATAATGGCTGAGGAAGTTGGTTTGGCGTTCCTGAGGGCGTTTCCTCAAACCCTGCGATCCTGCGTTGAACATTTCAGTGGTTATTGCAGCCCAGAGGAACTCTTATGCCATACATCCGAACACAGATTTATAACACATATTTCTCATCTTTTCGGACTGCTTGAAATCAAAAAACTCGACGATCGGAAAGATAAGTGGAGAAAAACGATTCTCTGTAAAAAAACAAGCCTCTTCCGAGAACTATTCATTTGGGAGGTGTAGGACTCCTGATAAAGAAGAGTGTGTGAAGAGGTATATCGCGAACATCCCGGTAAGAGCGCGGCTTGTCGCAAAAAACAGTGATTGGCGATGGTTGAAACGGTAGTCTGCGGAGACTAGCCCGGTTTTTGCACGAAGCCAGCGTGCCGTAGCCGGGCGGGCATTCAAACGCACCGTGTGGTAACCACTCAAGCGTTTGAATGCCAAGCGGATATGGTGCGATGGCGTAGCGCGAAGCGTGAAAATTTGAAAAATCATTAAAATTACAAAATATTTTCAAGACTGAGCCATATCTTGTTTAAAATGAATATGTTAATTCTGATTTTTCAAATTTTCATGCAATATTCGGGTTAGTCCAGGCCAATGGCGACGCGAACTTCGCGGAGTGTCTCCTCCGCGGTTTCCGCGGCCTTCGCCGCTCCTTTTGACAGTACGGACTCAATGTAGCCGGAATCGGCTTCCAGCTCGGCGCGTCTCGCTCGCATAGGCTTGAAATACTCCATAAACACCTCGACCAAGGCCTGCTTCGCATGCCCGTATCCGTAGTTGCCGGCCCGGTATTTCTCCGCCATTTCGGCGACTTCGAATTCCGAGGCGAAAAGCTTGTAGAGGGCGAAAACCGGGCATGTCTCCGGATCCTTCGGTTCCTCCAGGGTTTTCGAATCGGTCAGAATGCTCATTATCCTCTTGCGCGATTGCTTCTCGTTCCCGAATAATTCGATGGTGTTGCCATAGCTTTTCGACATTTTCCGTCCGTCGGTCCCGGGGACGATCGCCACGTTCTCGCGGATTCTCTCCTCCGGCAAGACGAACACGTCACCGTAGCGGTTGTTGAATCGAAGCGCGATGTCTCTGGCGACCTCGACGTGCTGTTTCTGATCCTTGCCCACGGGCACCGTCGTCGATTTGTAGAGCAGTATATCGGCCGCCATCAGCACCGGATACGCGAAAAGTCCATGGTTCGGCTTTATTCCGTTGGCTATTTTGTCTTTGAAACTATGACACCGCTCGAGAAACCCCATAGGGGTCAGGCAACTTAAAATCCAAGTCAGCTCCATGGTCTGTTTAATATCCGAATGCCGGAAGAAAACGGTTTTGTCCGGATCCAGACCGCACGCGAGAAAATCCAGCGCCACATCGTTTATCCTGGATTTCAGATCGCCCGGGTCGGGTAGCACCGTCAACGCGTGAAGGTCTGCGATGAAAAGATATGTTTCGGCATCGTTCTGAGTCTCGATCGCCGGCTTCATCATGGCGAAGTAGTTTCCTAGATGTATCGTTCCTGAAGGTTGTATTCCTGAAAGCACTCTCATATTCTCGAATTCTCCCTGAAGTTCCGGGACCGCGAACATATATTCGAACTCGAAACCTATCCCCGTTCGCCGCCAATTCAATCCGTGGATTTCAAAAAACCGGCAATAAAGTCGCATTTGCCTTCAGGCACTTGAAATCCAAAATTGGAATCGAAAGGTGCTGTTTTTGAAGTCTGCTGGAGCCTCGTCACGAGAAAAAGTGGGTCGGTGCCTGTGCGATATGAGGCTGGACAATTCGATAGCTCAATAGATTTTCCGGAAGGAAATCCAAACGTTAGCCCACTAAAACGCGGGGAAAGCCATTTTGAAAATGAATATTGATTGCCTTGAGTCTGAAAATCCTGCCGGGTTTTGGTAAAATTCCATAAAAACACAATGAAAAACTTGTTTTTTGCGGATTTACAACAATACTAACCGAGAACCCGGCATTCCGGAACGCGGTGCGAATCCGTGGCGATCCCGTCGCTGTAATCGGGGACTGACGAGCGTATTGGTTGAATCCAAGATCACTGGTTCTTTTAAAAGAATCGGGAAGACCCGCTCTGAAGAACGATCCGAAAGCCAGAAGACCTGCCGGCGCTGAAAAAAAAAGCGCGTCGCGTTTGCGATGGTTTCCGATTTCTGAGACTTGATGGTAAAAAGGTTTCAGCAAAAAAAACGTTGTACGGCGTTTTTCTTGCTGAGACCTTTTTTTGCAACGTAAACTCGAACCGGCAACGGATGGAGCATCGCGGCTGCGGACTGGGAATTCGTTGTTCTCGGCCTCTTTCAGCCGTTTTTAAACTTACGTGAAATCCGATGGCGGTTCTCAACAAAAGGAGCGGATTATGAAGAGGGAGATCAAGAAGGAAAAGAAGGACGTGGTAGCGTACCGCAAAAGCTGCGACGCTGAAGGCACGGGGCTTTCACACTACATTTTGATAAAAGAAGAGAAATAAAGAGCCTAGGCGCGGATCTCGCGGGTTTCGCAGTCGCCGAACTCGGTGAACTAGCGAAATTCGCGTTGATCCGTTGTCCAAAAAATTATGAAAGACTTTAAATACTTCAATTCTGGGCGCGGACCGGCTCTCCAGCCAATTGATATCGGACATGATGACTACTGCGCTTTAATCGAACCCGACACCGCTTTTTGGAGCTTGGTGAAAAAGAATCAACTCGGCCATATTTTAAGTGACGCCGACTTCATGGACTCCTACAAGGTAAAAATGGAGTTGTTTGAAAAAGAGATGACCAATCTTCGGCGCAATTTGAAACCATCGGCGGTCTATTTCAACCCCACGGATCGTTGCAATTTGAACTGCGCCTACTGTTATATCCCAAAAGAGATCAGAAAAAACGGCGATCATATGTCGCTTGAGAATTTGACGCGGTCGTTGGGAATTTTGAAAGATTATTTTACAACCACCATTCCCGAAGGATCGAACAGACTTCCGCAAATAATCTTCCACGGTTCCGAACCCATGATGAACAAAGACGCCGTCTTCGCTGGAATCGAGAAGTATGCGGACGATTTTCATTTCGGTATACAAACCAACGCCACCTTGCTTGACGACGATTCCATAGACTTCATCAAAGAGCACAAAGTGGGTGTCGGAATATCAATAGACGGTCCCACCGCGGAAGTGGGCGACAGAGCCAGAGTCAATTGGGACGGCCAGGGCGGCGCTTTTGAAAAAGCCGCGTCCGTCATAGAAAAACTGAAAGACCATGCGGGGTTCAACGTCATCTGCACCGTCACAACGGAAAATATGAGACACCTGACGGAGACTGTGGAGTTCTTTCATGAGAGAGAAGTGAAAGTCTGCATGTTGAATGTTATCAGGTGTACTCAGGAGCATTCCAGATGCATCAAACCCGAAGACGCCGACGTAGCCGGACACTTCTTGAGTGCCTTGGACCGCGCTTATGAACTCTATGAACAAACCGGCCGCAAGCTGATTGTCGCGAATTTCGCGAATATCCTGATCAGCATCATCGCTCCAACCGCTCGTAGATTGATGTGTGATATTTCTCCATGCGGTGGAGGACGCTGCTTTTTCGCGGTTTCCGCCAAAGGGGACATGTTCCCTTGCAGCGAGTTCATCGGCCTGCCGGAATTCAACGGAGGGAACATCTTCAAGGACGATATCGACGATGTTCTGCAAACGGACCCCTTCAAAAAAGTGACCGGACGCGACGTCGATACGTTTCAGCCTTGCTCGAACTGCGCCATCAAACATTTCTGCGGTGCGCCTTGTCCGGCGGAAGCGTATGAGATGAATGGAGGAATGGATAAAATCGGAGCCTTTTGCGAGTTCTACGAAGAGCAAACCCGTTACGCTTTCCGAGTGATTGCCGACGAGAAGGTCGACGCTTTCCTCTGGAAAGGTTGGGACAAAGACACCGAAGTTGTATACGACATCTCTTCTTTGATCTGAGTTCAGCGCTAGTTTTAGTGAGTGAGTGATAGAACGTTTGATTTCCAAACGATTGCAAAATGCCAGTTTGGGGCGGTGTTTTGCTAGCCCACGGGGGCAGTTCTAGCATTTGACATCATCCAATTTGTTTTTCACCTTTTTTATTCGCGATTTGAATGCTCTATCATTGGCGAGTCTGGCTTTGAGTGATCTACGACAAGATGAATAGCCACCTGGGGTGAGGTTCATAATCTCCGCCAACTCCTTCAACGAAGATCTTCCGCGACAATAAGTAGCGGAAAAATGAATCAACGCCTGTCTTGGCTCATTCCATTTTCGACAACGAAGAAACAGTACAACCTCTCGACGATTGCCGCGGTTGATCACATGACAACAAACTCCCTCGTACATGACGCGTAACGGTCTTGCCATTTTCAAACCCCCTTTGAATAAAAAACGTTTCACTCAAATGCAAAA
>JAADHT010000097.1 GCA_013151705.1 Kiritimatiellota bacterium
CCGTGGATTCATCGTCGAAAGCAGCGTAGAACTTCAACCTCCAAGGAACGAACTTAGCGGTGTGGCGACATTTTCCGGCATTGTGGTTGGCTAGACGTTGTTTGAGATTGGAGGTGAAGCCGCGATATAGTTCGCCTGGGTGGCTGATACTTTCAAGTATGTAGACATAGAACATAACTGGCATGCCATCCGTAGCTTGGAGCGGATGAAAATACGAGTGACACGTGAAGGTCCTCCGTCGCCAAGGCTATGGAGGACACCATCCTTCGTTCTCCGCTCCGCTCCGAGCGAAGGATGGTGGAGGCGGGGGGAATCGAACCCCCGTCCTAAGCAAGCTCCACGCCAACTTCTACATGCTTGTTCCGTCATTTTGTTTTATCGTCTTCCGGCTTGGCCAACGGACAGGCTTGCTTTCCGACTAACCTTCGAAATTTTCTCGCCGATCAGCCCAAAGGTCAAGCGTCACGGCCAGGAAGCTGCCTACGTTTCTATCCCCTAGCTCCCGTCAAGGTAGAAACGTCACCGCTTATGCGGCGAGTGCGAACTCTTCGTTTGCAGTTATTGTTTTGATCGGTGATTAACGAGGCCAACGATCATCCTCGGCATGCGATCGACGATCCACCGGCCCAGTCGAAACCAGAACGCCCCCTCGTGAGCGACTTTGTCGCTGAAAGTCGAATTTCGAAACTAGAAATCCGAATGACATCGCCGAAATACTCGAACGACGTCAGGAGGATGAGACCACCAAAGACTATTGTATCATGATTGACAGTGGTTTGCAATGGATGTTCCGCTAAAAATCCATTTTTAGGTTTCGGAAGCGTCTCTGAGAATATCCGTGAATTCGTCCTTTGAAAGTTCCTCGAGCGTTTTCCCTTTGGAGTGGAGTTTCTCGTTGAGTTTAACCGCCGTCTCGGTCATACGATCGTGAGTCTCCTCGGAACCGCCGACTAGATGAAAATTCTCGCCTTTTGTTATTCTGGTGTGCTCGTCGCTGGCGTCGAAACCGACGCCCAGCAGGGTCGCTTTCCCTTTCCGGCGCGGCCGCGAGGCGAACTCTCCGTTTTCCGGCAATCTCATAAAAGATCTCCAAAGTGGCAAATCCACAACCAAATAGTTGAAATTTTCAAGTCAGGAGGACAAAACAAACGAGCAAAGAATTGGTAAGATAACGCGAAGCGTTCAAACTTCAAATTCATAATTGGGGCCGGGGAAGTTCAATAACGTCTTAAAACGCCGCATTGGCAAGACATCTTTCGGGAATTCAGGTTCTCCGGCGGGCGAAAAGCGATAAATTCACCGGCTCTTCGATTCAAGAGGCCTTGGCCTCGGTCAAAGCGTGGATTTTGCCGCATTTCGGGCATTTGAACGAATCCTTTTTGAAGTTCGGCGGTATTTTCAGCTTCACCCCGCAGGAGCAGGAGACGAAAAGAAAGGAATTCAATTTGTGGAGGATGTCGGTCGCCGCCCGAGTCTGTCGCTTCACATCGACCCGACTTTCGGTCGGAGCGATTCCCCTCAACTTCAACTCCTCGGCCGAGCGCAGGGACTCGGAACCGATAAGTCCGGAACCTTTTACCGATTGATACGCTTTATCGTAGTTCATCAAACCGGCGCCGTCGCCCATCGAGCGCAATATAGCGACGCGCTCTTTCATCGGCGGATGTGTGCTGAACCACGCTCCGCCTCCGCTGACACCATCGTCACTCGCCTTCATTATGGGTTTGACGATGTACATCGGAGCGGTAACGCGGTTTGCGGAAGGCAGGGGAATGCGCGGTTTTGAGATTTTTTCAAGTGCCGACGCCAATCCATCCGGGAAACGGGTGAAAACGGCTGAGGACGCGTCGGCCAGATACTCGCGGCTTCTGGAACAGGCCAGATAGAGCAGATTGGCCAAAATCGGCGCGATGATCGCGAGCACGATGGCGACGATCATCATTATGGCTTGCGCGCCCCCGCCGCCGTTGTCGTTCGAACTCTCCGGGACGAACCGCCAAACAGCGCTCCGTAAAAAACGAACCGCACGAAGATATCCGCCAAAATGACGATACTTCCCATCATAACGCCGGCGATGGTCATGAAACGCGAATCCTCGTTTTTAACATGCCCAATCTCGTGCGCCACGACACCCTGCAACTCATCCCGGGAAAGTATGGAGAGCAATCCCGTGGTAATGGCCACCGCCGAGTCCTCGGGAGTTCCGACAGCGAAGGCGTTGGGGGAACGCTCCTCCATTATGTAAACCTTCGGCATGGCTGGCAGAGACGCGGCTATGCGCATCTCCTCCACAATGTTGTAGAGTTGCGGAGCGTCGTCGTGTTTCACCTCTCTGGCGCCGGAGACGGCTAGAAGAATATTGCGTCCTTGATACAGGGAAACCAAGGTGAGTATGAACCACACGATCCCGGCGATGAAAACTCCCAGCACGACTCCGCGCGGGTCGTCCACGCCGAAAACCGCGCCGCCGATGGCTCCTCCAAGCGCGACGAGAAGCACCCCCATCAAACAAATGACGAGGATGGATTTCCGTTTATTAGCCCTGATAGCTTCCCACATATTAGAAACCTCTGAAACCCGAATATCAAAAAACGAAATGCGAAACAACCCGCGCGCAACGACTTAACCGCGAAGCAGGATCAATTCAAAACTGGGAAAATCCACACGAACGGGATCTTGCCTTCCACCGACGCGAGGTCGGCGGGGATGTGAAAGACCAAGCTAAACACTACGGCCGAATTAGAATTTGACCGACGGAGCCTCGCGTTGTTCCTCGTCTTTGAGCTCGAAAAGCTCCATTTGTTCGAAATGTCCGATTCCGGCCACGATGTTCGAGGGGACCATTTGGGTTTTAGTGTTGTAGAACATCACTTGGTCGTTATAGGCCTGTCTGGCGAAGGATATTTTATTCTCGGTCGATGTGAGCTCCTCCTGGACCTGCATGAAATTCTGGTTAGCCTTCAAGTCCGGATATTGCTCGACCACGACCATCAGGCGGCTCAAAGCTCCCGACAACTCGCCCTCGGCAGCGGCTTGATTGCCCACCCCGGAAGCGTTGACAGCTTTGCTTCTAGCCTCGATAACCGCTTCAAGCGTCCCCTTCTCATGTTTGGCGTACCCTTTGACGGTTTCGACCAAATTGGGAATGAGATCGTGCCTGCGTTTGAGTTGAACG
>JAADHT010000172.1 GCA_013151705.1 Kiritimatiellota bacterium
TGCCCGACGACCGCCAGCAATCGGGAACGTTTGTCGTCCGCGATTCCGGTGATATCCTCTCCATCCAGCTCGACAACGCCGGAAGTGGGAGTCAGGTAGCCGCTCAACAACTTCAGCACTGTTGATTTCCCAGCCCCGTTGGGGCCGATCAATCCGAGCATGTCGCCTTTCCGGATTTTCAAAACGAATCCCCGCAAAACGGGTTCCGCCGAAAAGTAGCCGAAATCAATCTCTTTAGCAGATAAAACGGTATGCTTCATGTTGGTTTCCAGTGTTCAGTCCACTGTTCTCCGCGTTCAGTTGACGCGGTGACTCAACGACTCGGTGAATTCAATTGAAAATTGATTTTATCCGCCTAGGCGGACGTTCTCTTCTCCCATATCTCTCTTCGGATTTCAAGATTCTAAAAAAAGAATGACGGTCTGAAAGTACCGTCCCACCTTCTCCGCCTCACCGCACTACGCGTTCAAAGCTTCGCATGGCAGGCCGTTTCACGAAAATGGGCGGGCGGGGACGCTCCGCCCTACTCTCACCGACTCACCGTCCCCTTCCGGTTTATCAGCCAGATGAAAAACGGACCGCCCAACGCGGCGGTTATCACGCCAACAGGTATCTCGCGTGGGTACAACGCGGTTCTCGCGAATGTGTCGCAAAGCATGAGAAACATTCCTCCGGCCAAAAAGGAGATCGGAAACAGTCTTCGATGACCGGCTCCGAAAAACCGTCTGAGAGTATGGGGAACGACCAATCCGACGAACCCGATTATACCCGACAGCGTAACGGCGGAAGCCGTCAAAAGCGACGCCGTCCCCAAAATAATCAAAGCGGAGGTTTTCGGGGATATCCCGAAGTGGAAAGCGGTCTCCTCCCCGAACGAGAGCATATCGGCGTCACGGCCGAAGACAAACAGCAGAGCGGTTCCCAAGACGGAAAGACAGAGAACGAGATAGAGCAGCTCGCTGTTTTCGGGTTGAAGGCTTCCGAGCATCCACCAAGTGACACTGTGCAGAGTCTCGACGTCCATGACTGAAATCATAAACATAAGCGCGCTGGAGCATACGCTGCCCGCGACCACGCCGCTGAGCATCACGTTGGTGGAATACTCGTCACCAGCACCCTTGGCCAGAATCATCACGAGAGTCAACACGAGAAGAGCGCCGCAAAACGATGAGAGCGGAATCACGGCGCAGCTGAACGCCGCCAAACCCGTTCCGATGGCGATAGCCGCGCCCACGCTCGCCCCGCCGCTGATTCCCAGAATGAACGGTTCCGCCAAAGGGTTGCGCAACACCGATTGATACGCAACACCGGACACCGCCAGCGCCCCACCCACAGTGAAAGCGGTCAGCACCCGGAAGAAACGCTGCTCAAGCAAATCGCGGCTTATCGACTCGCCGCCGAACAGTTCAAGAGGATTCAGCAACGTGCCGCCCGCCGAGACGCATAACGCGAACAGCGCGGGAAGGGCAATCAACGCTAAAACAAGAATCCAATATGTTTTGATGTTTTCTTTCATAAAAAGAAGGGCGGCCCCGTCAACAACCATCGCTTATTCTTAGCGAACAAATATCTTGAAGAGAGCGATGAATCCCTAAATAAACTTTGCTCGAAAAGGTCTCTCGACCATATTGAAACCCGTTCGAACAGTGTCTAAACATAGCACTCGGGACCGCTGTTGGATTTTCCACGTCAACGCTTGGGCTTGGCGTCGCCGCCGTCTTGTTCATGATGAGCGAGCGCAAAAGCTCGACTCCCTCGAGAATTCTAGGGCCGAGGCGATATATCAGATCGTCGTTCAAATCCACGTAGACGCGATGTTCGCGGACCGCGGATATCCGCTTCCAGCCTCTCCTGCTCTCGACATCGGCCTCGCGGCCGGTTTTCATCGCTGGGCAGATGATCACCTCCGGATCGGAGGTTATTATCAATTCGACGGAACAGTTGAAATACGCCTGGTTCAGTTTTCCGGCGATGTTCTCGCCGCCGGCATAGGTTATCAAATCGTTGATGAACGACTTTTTGCCAACGGTCATATACGGCCGATCCCAAATCTCCAAATAGACACTCGGCCTTTTAAAACCCTTTTCAGCGTTGAGTTTGGCGAATCTTCTCAAGCCTTTTCCCACTCTCGCGATTTCCGCGAACGCCTTTTTTTCGCAATGGAGGATTTTCCCGAGCGTGGCCACGGAGACGTAATAATCCTCTATCGATTTCGTCGGTAGAAGATGGAAGTCGATTCCGAAACGTTTGATGGACGAGACGAGAGCCGGATCGGCGAGAGCCGAGGCTATGACGACATCGGGTTTGAGAGTGAGCAGCTTCTCCAAAGATGGTTTTCCGAATCCGCCCACCACCTCGACTTTCTTCGCGTCCTCCGGATAGTCGCAGGCGGAAGTGCGTCCCACCAGCAAATTACCCTTCCCCAAATGAAAAACCAGCTCGGTCAGACAGGGGGACAATGACACCACGCGGAGCGCGTCCTCCGCTTCCGCGAAACTCGCGAACAAAAACAAAAAAAACACAATGCTTTTCAATAACATTTCAACTCCGGCATTCAATTTCCAAAAGCAGTCTCTTATTCCAATGCGATGAAAGCGTAAAGAGGGCCCCGTCTCTCGCACTGCAACCGGAATTCTATCTCGCTATCATCCGGCAGATTGGCCTCGCACACCACATGATAAACTCCATTCCGCCCTGGATCGACGAAAATCTCTTTGACTTTCATTGAATCCGCGGATTGGATACGGTCAATCCGCGCCTTCCAAGCAATCACGATCTCCGGAGGCAATGAAACGCCCGGTGGAAACATTTTTTTTAACACATCCTCGCTTTTAATTCCCTTCGCTATTCGCATCGCGAAACGCGACAAATCCTCGAAAGACAACTCCCCCTCCCCCACCCTCTTCATCGTCTCTCCGAAAGCCGGAACGATATCCGAACGCACCGTGTGATAAATCACGAACACATTTATCAAGACGAAAAGCGCGGCGAGAGCGATCGCGCCAACACGCAGGGCTTTGTTTATCCTCTCCTGTTTGATGACCCGTTTGTTGGCGGCCTTCCAGTGTTTTATGCAAGCCTCATCCATCCATTCGCGTCCGATCGCCACATAGGTTTGCCTCAATCCACGACCCTCCATCTCCGAACGCGGGCGTATGATGGCGGACGTCAGACGCTCTCTAGCGCTTTCAAGACAGTCGAAATCCTTGAACTCGCTCACCGCTTTGACCACCGACACGTTATGCCCGCGAACCTCGCGGAACAATTCTGGTTTGGCTTTCAAGTTCTTCATTTGGACATAAACTCCGCTCGAACCTCGGGAGGCATACGCGTCAACTCCTCGGAACTGAAGACGCGGCGCGGCGAAGGGGTGCGGCTTTTCCGGGCATACACCGTATTTTCACGTTTTTGGGATGAACGCCGCGGATGACTCGCGGATGCTAGCGCCTCATCCTTCAATAACCGCATTTCACTTTCGCTCCCACGCTTTGGAGAAGGCATTTGAGTTTCCGTCTTTCTCAAACGACAGCGGGCACCGCTGTCGTTCGCTCTCAAAAACAAAAACGACACGCCAAACGCGAGGAGCGCCAAAACCGCTATCAATGTGAATACCACGGTGGAACGAGTTTTAGAACGCCCGACCCGTTCGCTTTCCATCCCGGTGGAAAGTGAGTGCCCCTTCTTCCTGTCAACGGCTTCCTCGCACATGGAATCGAAACGCCGTCTAAGCTCCAATTCATCCCGGAGTTTCTTTCGCTTACGCATCCTTTCGACACCGAAATAACTCATGCAAACCTCCCAAAAGTGAAGAAGCGCAACGACAAGAGGAGAAGGCCAACCTATCAATCAAGGCAGAGTCTCCGGCACGCCATCGTCCCAAGGATCCATTTTGGAATTGTCCTGGGGACCGAACATGCCCAAGCCAAGCGCCTTTCTGTTGGCATCGTCGGTGCCGCCCCCAGCTGAACGAAAGTTGTTTTCCGTCAACATGTCCGTCAACCCACACGATGTTAGCGGTTTTTCCGGGATGTCTGAAATGCATTGTTCCATACATTTTGCTTCCGGCGGGTTTTTTGCATTTGAGTTTGTCCACGGCGACATCCCAAAGCGAGTAGGGCGTTGTCAGCTCGGCTTTCTCCTCGAGCGTGTCCGTCGTTCCCCACTTCAGGTTGGCGGCGTCAGCGAACATCACAGTCTCCGTCGGACTTTTGATCTGAGTTGATTTCACCCCCCCGTTGTCCCAACAAGTACTCGAATCAAGGCCGCCTGAAGAACCGTATCCATCGAAATACGCCGTGCTGCCAACGCCATATGAGTTGTAGCCGTATCCGCCAACTCCGCCGTTCATTCCAGTCGCCCCATCGATCGGCAGCAGTTCAGCCTGCGGACATGTGATGGTTTTTCCTTTTCTATCCAAATAAGGCACCAGAAGCCCTTTCGAGACATCCCAGTTTTGTGTGTTGTCGGTACGGTATCCGAACCACCATTGGCCGCTATTCCAAGGCGCACCGGATGCTGTTGTGCCGTTTCTGAAGGGACAGAGGCGTTTGTAGGTGCTTTCGTATAAAATATTGGCGAGACCAATTTGTTTGAGGTTGCTGACGCAGGATATCTCCCGCGCCTTGTTTTTGCTTGAGAGAAGGGCGGGCAGCATTATCCCGGCCAAAAGACCGATAATGCCGATGACGACGAGAAGTTCCACCAATGTGAAACCGACGGTGACTGGGAGTTTGGAAAACCCTGATTTCGAATTGAGCGCTGAAAGCATTTTATTCTCCTTTTTTTGGTGTTGCGCGCACAAAAAAACGACACCTCCCCATCAGGAAGGTGTCGTTAGGATGAACAAAATCAAAGCTCATGCCATCGGACCGTCCCTGACGCGGGGAGTTCACGATAAAGAAACCGGCGGACCGATTCCAGTTGAGCGTTGAGTTCCTGGCTTGAAATTCACTTTCACTTCCCCGGATTGAAAAATCCTGAAAACGAATGTGAATTCCTTCACAGTGGCGCGACCGCCTCCGATTCTCACGGAGTTCCTCACACGCAAAACGTACGCAACGTATCGATATGCGAGGAAAATGCAAACATCAAAACGACAAATCCCGTCAATTTTGCAGTTTTTTACAAAAGAAACGCTTTTTTCACAAAAAAACGTTTTGGTCTCAAATGACAGGAAACAACTCAGCCGCGTCGCGAGGAGGGAGACATGCGCGTCAGTGTATTCACCACCCGCTTCGCTAGAGGCGCGAAGCCGTCTTCCGTACCTCCGTGATTCTTCCCGCATTATCCACACTATCAGTTTTGAGTTCATTTACGCGTTACGAGTGGGACGTGTATGGGTGAATTTTCCAGAGTGAACCCATTTGACTTGAATGGAAAAGCGTGGTACGTTACCTCTTACGGCAAGGAGGAGGAGCGAAATTCATCATCCTCTTGAAAAGAAATCTTTCAAAAAAGGAGAGAGAGATCATGAGCAACGTTGGAATAGACGAGTTGATGGATTACACGGAAGAACACATGATGAAGGCCGTCGAAGCTATGAGCTCGGATTTCGCAACCATTAGAACGGGAAAAGCGTCACCGGCGCTTGTGGAGAATATGATGGTGGACTATTACGGGACGCCAACGAAATTGAGGGAGCTCGCGGGCATAACCACCCCGGAGCCAAGGCTGCTGGTCATTCAACCTTGGGATCCATCGTCGGTCAGCACGGTAGAAAAAGCGATAATAGCCTCGAATCTCGGAATTTCACCCGTCAGCGACGGACGGTTGCTCCGCCTTCCGATTCCGGAATTAAGCGAGGAACGACGCGCGAGTCTCGCGAAACAGGTCAAAGCCAGGGCTGAAGAGGCGCGTGTGGCGATACGCAACATCCGGCGGGACGCCAACGAAACCGCCAAAAAAGCTCAAAAATCCAGCGACATAACGGAAGACGATCTCAAGGACATGCTCGCCGACATACAAAAACTCACCGACGACTACATCAAGGAAGTTGACTTGATCCTCGCTAAGAAAGAGGACGAGTTAATGAATATTTGACCATGTAGAACATACTCTCCAGCTCGAGAGCTATGTTGATATTGTTCACTAGGCAGGTCTCAGTGCTTCTGAGCTGGAGAGGGGCGAAGTTCAGAACTCCTTTTATTCCCGCGCGCTGCACCAAGTCGAACACTTGGGCGGCGGCGCTCTCCGGAACCGTCATAATGGCCACCCGCACCTTCTCCTCGCTCACAATACGCTCCATCTCATCCAAACAATATATGGGGATACGCTCGTTGGAAGACACCATGGTCGGATTCGTGTCGAATCCGGCCACGATGCGCATTCCCTCCACCGGAAACCCGCTGTAGTTCATTATGGCGTTGCCCATTTTCCCGCAACCAACGACGATGACTTTCTGTATTTCATCTTTGCCCAGGGTTTCCTTGACGTTGTCGAGCAGCTCGTCGATTGAATATCCTCCCTTCTTATTGCCGGAGGTTATTCCGAATTTCGACAGATCGCTCCTCACCTGCGCAGCCGAAACGCCAATTGCGTCTCCCAAATTGTCGGAGAAGACTTTGACGAATCCCAAGGCCTTCAATTTGTACAAAACGTTTTTGTAGTTTGACAGTCTCTTCAATGACGTGCGGTTGACATTTTTAGCGTCCATTCGCAATCTCCAGATCACATAGATTTCAAATATGATTCCGTCACACAAGTATACAACCTGAACGCATAGGTGCAAATAGATTTATTTTTTGCTGGTTTTCAATTTGCGGAACATAAAAAACACACCGCCCAAAAGATTGAAACACAGCATCAGACCCGAAAAAGCCAACGCGGTGGCCGTCGCCACGCCTTTGCCGAATCCCGAGGCGATGAAAAATCTGACCATGACGAGATCCCTGGTCCCGGTGCCTGACGGAGTGAGGGGAATCGAACCAGCGGCGTTCGCGAGGGTGGTGGATAGAATATACGCCTTCGGCTCGCCACCAGCCTCCCCCGCCCCGCAAGCGAGGCAATAAACCACTAAAGCGAGAAGCAGGTGAATCAAAAACAGCGTCAACAAAATGCATTTGATCAAAACCGGCCAAGCGTCGCGGAAAGCGTCCATAGCGTCCATCATTCGATGCACAGCCCCTTTCGTTAATCGGTCCAGAAAATTCACCATCCATCCGATGGGCGGTACGCTTTCAAGCAAGCGGTGCATAAAAAGTCCCACCGCCACCAACATACCGACCGTCCCCAACACGATGGAAGCCATGAAAAACCACAAACCACCCTCGACCTTCGAAAGGAACCCGTATGACAACACCCCCAATACTCCGGCTAGAGAGAAAAGCGTTATCATCCCCAAAATGCGATCCATAAGAATGGTGAACGCCCCAACAAGCTTGCTTCCTTTTTCCACGCGTTTGACGATGAACGCCGCTTTGACGACGTCACCGCCAAGCGAACCACCTGGAATCACCATGGAAAAGAAAAAACCTTGAAGCGTCAATGAAAACGTCTCGAAAAAAGATATGTGCACGTTTTGAACCCGCAAGAGCATGCGCCACCGGTACGCTCCGGCACAAAGATGAACAAGATACAAGGCGGCGGCCGGCAGCAGCCATCGGAAATCGAATCCGCGGAGAGCGTCGACGAAAGATTTGTAATTACTCGAAACCAGCCATGCTATTATTCCAACGGCGACTCCCATCCGAAGAAAAAACCAGAAATAGTTTCGCTTCTTGCCTATCGTAGCGACGGAGTCCCCCGTTTCGGGGAATTCGACACCGCTATCAAACTGGGCACTAGTATTCAATATTAACTCCAACTTAAAAAAAACACGCTGAAACGGTTTTCAATCACGGAATCCGCGTCTCAAATACTTGTCAACGTCGTTGGCGACGATAACTCCGTAATTGGCCGCTCCCAGCCATCCGGACATGATGATTCCCACCGACCCCGCATGAAAAAGGCCTCCGATCTCGTCGTGTAGACGCATGCTGACGTCCAATCCCTCGAACTTCGTGCCGAAAGACGCGCCGCCGCCATGAAGCGTGTATCGTTTGAATGTGCGGGGAGTCGCCGCCTCGAGATGATCAACCTTGTCCCTTACCCCCGGAATATATTTCTCGAGCGAGTCCAACACGTCGTCCACCATGTCGTTTTTAGCGGCTTTGTACTCCTCGTCGGAAAACTCCGCCCAATCCGCGAAATTCGCGTTCATCGACGCCACGACCGTGTAATCCGGCGGGGCGGCCGGACGGATGGAGGGATAATAGACGGAAAACGTCTTGCTTGTTCTCTCGGGAGCCACAACCGCCTCCGGCTCGAAAACGGGATGCGTGGAGGTGAAGAGTAGATCACCGATGAAATCGAATCCCTCACCCTCCTTGAAACCGATATAGACTTGGCAGCTGCTGTTGTTCAACCGCGTGGCTGAAACCTTCTCAAGAAACGCATGCGAGAAATGCTCATCTCCAACCCAGTCGCGGATCGTCGAGAGAATGTTCCCGTTCGACATCACCGCGCGGCACGGCACTCTCGTTCCGTTCACAACAACCGCCGCCACCACTCCCTTTTCGACTTCAACCTTCTCCAATTTGGCGGCAACCCGGACATCCACGCCGTTTCCGCGAAGTTCGCGTTTCATCATATCGATCATAACGTCGGTTCCGCCCTGGAACGTGTAAACGCCCTTGCTCATAAAATTGGAGAACACTATTCCATAGGTTATAGCCGGCTCGTCGAGAGTCGATCCGTTGGCGTAAGTGATGGGCTCCATCAACAGACGCACCACATCGTTGCGCCCCGGAAAATACTTTTCGAAAAGCTCTCTGTTGGTCATCGAACGGTCGTCGTAATAGTTCATCGACTCCAATTCCGCGTAGAACGCGTCAACGGCGGAACGTTCTAACTCGAATTCACGCTCGAGTTTATCCGAAAAATCCTCTTTCGTGAACGTCGTGTCTAGAGAGAACTGCGGATTGTCGAACCGCACGCTTCTCACCTGTACTATATGATCAGCCATCTCTCGCGACCAGTATTTGCGGAGGGTCTTTTTCATGCCGATCGGAAAACCGTGCAAAGCCACGTCGAAGATATGCCTTCCGCGCTTGAAATAGCTGGCCAGACCACCAAGTTGGAAATGCTGTTCGACCAACAACACCCGGTATCCGGCTTTGGCCAAAACATTAGCCGAGGTCAAACCGCCCAGCCCGCCGCCCGCGACGACAATGTCGTAACCATCACTCGGAATATTTTTCAAAGGCTTAGACACAAATTCTCCCTAAAAAAACAGACTCTCCGCGGAAGCACCGGCATCGAAGCCGGAAGCGATGAACCGGAGCTTAGGACGCACTGGCGGCACACGCGCGGTTCCCTACGAAACCGGAAAACCGTCTATCCGCGTCCACGGAACGAAAAAACGGAATGTACCGCTTTTTAGCCATCTTGCAATGTTGAATATTGAACATTCGGAAATTCTTTGGTCGCGAAAGGAGTAGTTTGCCGCTTGTCCCGCCATCGCCTACAGATTGGTCAAGTATTATGGAAAAATAGAAGTCCCGACGATGATGAAAATAATCAAAGCGTCCAGCCCCTGCGGATCACTCCACAAACGCGCATGTGTGTCAATCGCCACGCAATCACTCCTTCGTCATCCCGCTTCAATGAAATGGAAACGGCACCACCTTCGTCCGTGTATTTTATGGCGTTGTCTATTAGATTGGCCATTATTCTCTGCAATCGCGATTTATCGCCTTTGAAAATCACTGGTCTATCGAGAACTTCGAGTTTGAAATCGATTCGCTTTTCTTCGGCCATGGGTGTGAAAAGCTCGTAAGCATCTGCCAGAAGCCTCGTCAAATCGACATCCTCGCTCGCCGGTTTTATCACGCCCGCGTCGGTTTGCGTTATTTCAAGCATGGTGTTCACGATCTCTATAAGTCTGTCGCACTCCTCGACCACGTCGGCCGACATCTCCATCAAAGCGGGCGCGTCCGGTTTGGAGCTGACAGTCGTTTCGACTATCCCTCGGATTCGCGTGATTGGGGTCCGAAGGTCATGAGCGATGTTGTCGGAAACCTCTTTCAACTCGGAAACTAGAAGATTAA
The DNA here is from genome assembly GCA_013151705.1 of Kiritimatiellota bacterium. GTDB lineage: Bacteria > Verrucomicrobiota > Lentisphaeria > Victivallales > JAADHT01 > JAADHT01. Next base: position 10,086 of record JAADHT010000172.1, read on the forward strand.
TCCTTGCAAGCATTTCGTTGAACGCCACGACCAGCAACTCTATCTCCAGTCCCTCGCCTCCGAGTGGAACTCGTTTTGACAGGTCGCCGCCTGATTTTATCTTCGCCGCCGTGGCGGTGACTCGATGCACCCCGGCCATTGATTTTCCGGCGATGAACCATCCCGTCAGTGAACCGAAAACCAATAAAAACGCAATGATAGCGATGAAAATGTTCAAATAAGCGTCAAGAAGCTCCTCTTCGGGCTTAATGCTAACGCCGACCGAAAGAACGGCTCCATTGAACATTCGCCTTTGCAGCACGCATACATGCCCTTCACCGTCGGATACGGCGATCACTCTGAACGACGTTTTGCGGCTTGAATTCAGATTGAATTTCTTTTCAATTGTGATTTTTTGTCTCCAGCGCGTCAAGTCGGATTTTGCTAGAATTTCGCCATTTTTCGAGAATAGAACGATGAAAATCGTATTCACTCCGCGTTCGTTGGTGACATCGTCAATCTCCTTCCGCAAGGCTTGAAGACCGTCGTCCAATCGACTTTTTTCTATTTCGATGATTTTCCCGGATGAAGTTAGCTTGATCTCGTAGATATTTTGTCCGGAAACTCCCGCGACCTCGTACAGTGTCTCGCCATTCACCTCATTTATTTTTCCGTACACCGGTTTCAGATTGGGAATTTTTCTCTCCGCGGCCGCAATTATCGCGGAGGGCACCTGGTCTAGCGATTGAATGTTTTCGTCCTCGTCGTCTTCACCTTTTAGCAAACGCTGTTCGAGGGTGCGGGACAAAACCGCCAAATTCCGTTTCGTTTTGTTTACGATATACGAATACGACGTGTAATATACGCACACGAACAGAAACAGGGAGGAAAGCAAAAACAATCCCGCGTAATGCAGGGTCAACTTGAATTTCAGAGTTCTAAAGAAATTATGTTCTTTCTTCAAGCACATATCCGAATCCCCTCATAGTGTGTATCAAATCCTTATCGAACGGCTTGTCTATTTTCTCCCTCAATTTGCAGATTCTCACCTCCACCACATTCGTCTGCGGATCGAAATTGTAGTCCCATACGCTTTCCATTATCATTGTTTTCGAGACCACCCTTCCGGCATGGCGCATTAGATACTCCAATAGGGCGAATTCCAGCGGTTGAATATCTATCCTTTTGTCATTCCGGGTCACTTTGCGGCTTAAAAGATCGAGGGTCAGCGTAGCGACTTTTAGCACAGTGGGGTCGGCGACCGCGTTCGCGCGTCGAATCAGCGCATGCAATCTCGCCAAAAGCTCGGAGAACGAGAATGGTTTCACCAGATAATCGTCGCTTCCTCGATTCAATCCTTTTATTCTATCGTCAACGCTGTTTTTCGCGCTGAGAATTATAATGGGGGTGGATATGTTTCTATGGCGTATTTCAACTATCAACGCGTAGCCATCCATTTTTGGTAGCATAAGATCAACCACCATCGCATCGTAGGTTCGGGATGTTGCTTTGAACAACCCTTGCTCGCCATCCGACACGTGGTCGATCACGTAACCGGACTGCTTCAACCCGTTGATGATGAATTCAGCAGTCTTTTTGTCGTCTTCGACAAGTAATATTTTCATCGCGAACCTCCCTGCCATAATTATTTGAGTATATCAAATCCGAATGGCATTATACCTGAGCCAGTTGCAAAAGCCTGAAACACAAATTATTCACAAAATTTTCGGCAATCGTCCATTACTTCGCCCGGCTCTACTCGACTTCGTCTCGGACGTGCTGAAAAACCGCTTTTCCATGGCTGGATTTCGCCTCAAGCGAAATTTGCGACGCCGTCGCATCGCAAAAAAAAGTTGTCATCGTTATTTCCTCCGGGTCATGAGTCCTGTTTTATATATTTTGTTTCGATGCAAGTATCGTCGGAACGACTATGAGGGTGGCTAGAATACCGACGAGTAGACCGCCGATAACCGTAACCGCAAACGGCTGAAATATCCGCGACCCGGTTCCAGCGCATATAGCCGTCGGGATCAGCGCCGCAACGGTAGTGAGCGATGAGAGAAGAATAGGTCGCAACCGCACCGAGGCCGCCGAAAGCAACGCTTCAGGCGTTGATTTACCCGATGCCTTCTCCTTGTTTGAAAAATCGATCAGAACGATTGCGTTGTTCACCGAAACGCCGACAAGCGTGACCGCCCCCATTCCCACCGAGACATCGAGACCGTGTCCAGTGACGAAAAGCCCTATCAGAGCGCCTACAAGTGAGAGCGGAACCGTGATCAATACGACCAGCGGCTGAGTCCATGACGAGAATTGCATGGCGATTATCAAATATATCAACGCCATGGCCGCGATAATCGCGAAAATCATTTCGATGGCGAGTCTCGCGAGCACGTGGTACTGTCCGGTGAAATCGATGCTGTATCCTTTCGGCCATGCGATGGATTTGAATTTCCCGCGCAATTCCTTGATGACGGCGAACAGGTCGCCGTCAACCTCCGCCAAAAGCGTGATCTGTCGCTGTCCGTTCAAGCGGGTCACCGTCGCCGGAGAGCGCGTCACGGTTATTTCGGCTAGGCGTTCCAGCGGAACCCATTCCCCGTTTTTAAATGTGATCGGCAATTTTCTCAAATCACCGACGCTGTTTCCATTGCTCGTCTTCAATCGCACCAGCACCGACACGACCTCTTTTTGCCTTACGATACGCGTCGCTTCGATGCCAAGTTTAGCGGCTTTCAGCGTATTCAACACGTTCGGCGCGTCGATTCCGAATTTGGCGAGAGCCGGATAGTCGAGTTTCACATTTATCTGTTCCGTTTCGATCTTCGTGTTGTTGACTATATTAGCGACAGCTGGATTTTTCGCCATAATATCCTCAACCCGTCCAGCGATAGAGATAAGCTCGCTTATATCGGAACCGTACACGGTCACGCCGAATAATGCTGGCAGGCCGGAAAAACTCTCGTCTATCTTCTCCTGCGTAGGTTGATGGTATAAAAAGACCACGCTTTCGATTTTAGAGTATGATTTCCTCAAAGAGTCTATTATCTCGTCAACATTGTGGCGCCCAGCGTTTTTCGGTTTGAGTTTTATCATCAATTCGCCTTTGTCAACCCCTTCTATCTGGTATCCGTCTCCGGGCGAACCGGTGCGACGGTAAACGCATGACACGTCACTGTTTTTCAACGCTGTTTGGTCTATCAGATTTCCGATTCTGTCGCTTTCGCGCAAAGAAGTTCCCGGTGGCATGACGTACTCTATGAGTATCGCTCCCTCGTCAATCGGTGGCAAGATCGATGATTTTCCAAGAAACGCCGTGAGGCTCGCCAGTCCCAGAAAGAGCCCCGCCACACTCAACACCAACCATCTTCGACTGAAAGAGAAACGCAGAACGGATTGGAGCATCGAGTCCAGACGTTTGAGCAGACGCGCGCCTAGGAAGTCGTCCCGCTCCACGGAAAGTGTCTTCGACCGTCCGAGCAACGTCGGAATAAAAGTCAGAGAGAGCAGAAACGACACCAGCAACGCAACGCTTATCGTCATTCCGAACGGCCGCAGGAAAAGCGCGGCAATTCCGGTCATAAGCAACAGCGGGAGAAAAGCGACGACGGTGGTGATCGTCCCAGAAGCGTCGGGTCCGGCTATCTCCAACGCACCCTCTATGCTGGCGGTTTGTGGATCATGCGAGTTTCGCGCCTTCCTGAATATGTTCTCGGCTACGACTATGGCGTCATCCACTATCATACCCACGCCAAGCGCCAATGCGGTCATCGTGATGACGTTCAAGGTCATTCCGCAATAGCGCATCACCGCGAGCGTCGCCAAAACGGTTACGGGAATGGTCGCCGCCACGATTAAAGTCGGTCGTAGGGAACCTAGAAAGAAATAAAGTATGAGTACCGCAAGAATCGCACCTACGGCGATGTCGCTCAATATCTCGTTTCGGGACTCTTTGATTATCTCCGACTGATCGTAGAATTTCTTGATTTTGGAGTTGGACGGCAAAAGGTTTTTCAGGTCGCGCATCGCGGCGTCAACCCCAGTGGCGACGGCTATCGTGCTCGCGCCTGGTTGTTTGCGAATGATCAAAGCCACAGACGCTTGCCCGTCTCCGTTCACGATGTAGTGGCGCGGAGCGCTGGATTCACGGATGTCCGCGATATCGCCGAGAAGAATGGGATTGCACGCTGAGTCGTCACCAACTGGCAGCGATCGTAGATCCGCTATCGAGCGGAGTCTAGCGTCACCTCGAATAAGATATTCGCGCCCCGATTGATCGAGATAGCCGGCTACGGCGGCGACGTTGCATCGACGCAACGCCAGTACGACGTCCCCAACCGCGATTTTCGCGCGCTTCAAGGCCCCCGTTCGAAGCTCCACCACAAACGCGCGTTTGTCGCCACCTATCACCTCGACAGAAGAGACACCTTCCACGCTCATCAAACGCCCGGTTAAATCGTATTTGACCGTGTTTCGCAAAGTCACGAGATCCGATCCGCCGTAAATTACGTATCCGCAAACTTCCTGAAGCGTAGTGCCGATATTCTCCAATCGGGGGGTGACGGCGGTCGGCAGAACACCGGAGAGCCGCGACAATCTAGCCTGCACCATCTGCCTGGCGTCTCGCACGCTGGTTCCCCAGCTGAACTCGGCCGTTACCTGCGAGATTCCCTGTACCGAAGTGGAAGCCACTCGTTTAACGCCTGGTATGCCGCGGATTTCGTCCTCGATCGGACGCGTCACCAATCGCTCCATATCCTCCGGCGAGACCTCGGCGTAGTGCGTTATTATATTGACTACCGGAATATCCATATTAGGAAACAGATCCACGGACATATGCAATGCGGAGTATATCCCCGCCACGCCCATGAAAACGACCATGAGTATGGTCACGATAGGGTTTCCAACGATGATTTTCATTAAACCGCGCATCAATCCGCCACCTTGTAGATTTTATTAAAGTTTCGATGCATAAGCTCGTATGCTCCGCGCGTCACGACCGACTCATTGGGTTTCAGTCCGGACACAACCTCGATCAACCCCTCTTCGGACGCTCCTGTCTCGATGCGGCGTTTCTCAAATTCGGTCGCGGTTTTCACGAAGACGCAGGGATGGTTTTGCGTGTCCGGAACAACCGCTGATTCCGGAATGGCGACCACGGCTTTCGCGGTTGACTCCACGATTATCCCGTCAACCATCTCGCCGATTCCGAGTTTATCCGCGAGATTCGCACCTTCTATTCTCGCGATGGTCGCGCCATTCGGCGTTTTGCGTGGCGAGACCCCGGTGATTTCAGCTTTCAATGTCTTTCCACCGCTTAAACGGATGACGCATTTTTTCCCTTTCAACGCATTCGCGTTGATGTTTGGAAACAGAGTCGCCAGTATGAAAACGCGTTTGACATCAATCACACTCGCCAAAACCTCTTCTGCCACGACAGTCGATCCCACGGAAACCACTCGGGCTGTGAACACTCCGTCGAACGGAGCGCGAATCTCGCGGTTTTCCATCAGACGCTGAAGTTCCGCGTCGCATACGGCTTTCGCGCTTATTACTTGGTCCTGAGCGTCCTCGACTAGCGTCACGTCCTCGTTTTTCGCAAATTTTAATGAAACCGCCAATTGTTTCATTTTCACCATTTTCTCGGCCAAAGCGAGACGAGCGTCGAGATTTTTTGATTTATCCTTCAGCGCCGATATTCGCCCGAGTAACGATTTGCCACCCAAAACGAATATCAAAACCCCTTTTCTCACGGGAGAATCGTCTTTCGCCTCGATTTTCTCCACGACACCGTCAGCCAACGCTTTGAGAGTCACGGTTGATTTTGATTTCACGCGTCCGAACCACCGGCTTGTTTGTTTGAAATCTCGAAAAACGGGTTTGGCGAGGCAGAAAAAACCATCGGGTTTCGCCTTTTCCAGTGCGTTGCGCCTACCGCCAACCGCGATGGATTCGACGAACAGCCAAACAAACGCTCCAACGAACAAGATACCGATGATCACACATATACCGATGATCACACATAATCGTTTGACGAAAAAATCACCTTTAAACATAAAACCACCTCATTTTTTAATCCCACTCAGTGAGTTTAATTCCCCGACACAGGCATCAAATGTATATATATTCTCCAATTCATACCTCGTATGCTCGCCTCGAGGTTGTTGATTATTGAAAATTGAGTATTCAACAATAAAAATTCTCCGAGCTTATCGTCCGCCCGGATTATAGTATCCACTGGCGATCGCCAAGCGTATTTTATCAGCCGCCAACTGATAGCGCAGCTCCTCCAAACGTATTCGCTTCAAAGTAAGGCGGTTAGCGACGTGAAAATAGACCAGCACTTCGCCCTGCCCCTGACGCAGAGCGTTTCTGTAATTTTTCAACAGCGTTTCCTGTTCCGGAATAGTCGCCGCGAGTTGTGCTATTTGTTTGTCGTCGTTTTGTATCATAGTCACGATTCTCGCAATATCCGCGCGGGCGGTGTAGAGACGGAACATATATTCCTTGTACAGTTTTTCGCGAACGGCGCGTTCGATGGCGATATGTCCTTGGTTGCGATCGAATATCGGCACGTCCACCGACACCCCCAATCCAAGCGTGTAGAGGTTTCCGCTATCTCTGGCATGGTTCAGCCCGATGTTCACTCTGGGGATTTGTTCGAGTATCGCCACCATAACCGCCTCTTCCTGGCTTTCGTATCCGTGGCGCATCGCCAGAATGTCGAGCCTGCGTTTTGTTATCTCTTTCATATAGCTTTTCAGCGGCGCCGGATTAAATTCGTTCGGCAGTCGTATGTCAGCCTCCAATGTCAAAGGATAGTCGGGAGACAACCCAAGGATGCGTTTGAGCGACAGAAATTGAATTGCGACCTCTTTTTTTTTCGCGAGATACGCGGCTTCCACGTCATTGTAGGTGTTTTTGGTGGAGGACAAGTCAAGGAGAGTCGCCACGCCTTTGTCGATGGCGTTCGCGACCAATTTAATTTTCTCTTTTAGCTCGTCTTGCCAGACGCCGAGCGTTTCAAGTTGACGGCGCAGCGTTACGGCGCGGAAAACCGCGATTCTCGCGGATTGCGCGACTTGGAACTCGCGCCATGCGACATCCAATTCGATTGAATCGCGGTTTTCGCGTTTCGACTTGATTTTTGGCCAAATGCTCACTAGTGATCTGATATCCCAGCTCAATCCGAAACCCCAGGCGTTGAAACTGCCCAGCGTGGTTCCTCCAATGGGCGAGTCAAACGTGTAGGAGAATATCGGATTGGGAAGGATGCCGGCTTGCGTCAGCTGCGCCTTGGCGATGCCGAGTTTCGTTCGTTTGACCTTCAACGCCGGATTGGAGACGACCGCGAGTATCGCGGCCTCGTCCGGCGACACACCGTCGCCGAGATCAAAGAAAACCGGCTTCAACACGGGATGCTTTATTTTCGCCGCCGCGACTTTTATCGCCTTCATGGATGGATTAGCTAGATGTTTAGACACCACCATGTCGCTGATGGACTTTACGTGATACCAGCTGTAGCACCCGCTCAATGACAACGACAGTAGGACCGCAACCGCGATATGCGTAATTATCTCCAAAATCTTAATATCCTCAAATGTGTTCCGCATGTCCAACCTTCCCCAAAATTTAAAGATTCTGGAGCCAATCGCAAAAGTCCGAGCGAACCGTGTCGCGAGAGAAAGACGCGTCTCATCCGTCGCGACCCGCGGGTCGGCGCCCCCTTATGGCGGCATGCGAATTTCACAACGCGGACGCAACGACATCGCACGCCGCGTTGTGAAATCCACTTTCCGCTCATAATGGATTGTCGCGCGGTCGTTCGGACTTTTTTGTCATTGGCTCTCTAATTCCCGCTTTGATCGCGACACTCCTCGAACACCTCGCTCGGCACTAGTTTATAAGCCAGAAAAATAAGAAGGGGGATTATCACCACGTCATCGAGTTGTCCCAAGACTGGAATGAAGTCCGGGATCAAGTCGAATGGCATTGCCGCATACCCCACAGCCAGCGCGATAAGCGCTTTGGACATTGTTGGAGTGCTCTCGTGTTCCAGGATCAACTCGCATAGCTTGATATGGTATTTGATATTCCGGCAAATGGATATTATCCTCACATTCAAACGATTCCGCTCGTAAACCGCTAATAAATAATTGTTGAAAGGTCTTAGTTTGCTTTTTGAAGCGTAAATAATCGTCGCGGCGAAAACCGCGACGACAAATGAGCCCACAATATCCAATGGAAAGTGTATGCCGCAGTAAACCCTGGAGAATCCTCCGATCAAGCCCGTCGCCAATGCTATGACTCCAACTTTTCGAGTGTTTCTCAAAGCAAGGAGCATGCATGCGACAGCGAGCATGAACGTCGCGTGGTCCGACGGGAACGACGTTTCCGTCGCATGTGAAATCAACTGAACCCCAAGTCCCATCATGAACGGACGCGGATGAAAGTATAATATGGTAATGATAAAATTAATCGACATTCCCAGCGCAAGTGTTTCGAGTACCAATAGAACAGCGCGCCTCGCATCTCTGATTCTCTCACTAAACCACAGGTAGAGCAAAAGGCATATGAAAAGATATGGCATGCATTCCGCCGACACAATGTTGACAGCATCCAGCATGACGTTTCGCATGGTCATGGAATTCACAATTTCAAAAGCGTCAATATTCAATTTGTCCAATGTCTCAAGCATGACACATAGTTCTCAAATAGTTCGCCAGACGCACAAAACTCCGATATGTGGTAACGTTCACATCCTCAAGAATAATCCTCATCAGCGCCCTCGTCACTCTCATGCGGACTTATTCCCGAACAACACACGACCGAACAGGATAGGTGTTGAAAGTTAATAAACGACAAAAATACCATTAAAATATTTTAATAAATGGCATGAGTGGAAGTGAAGTGAGTGAGCGGAACGGATTTTATCCGACGTCCGTTTACGGCGTTCAATGACCCGAAATCATCGCCTTTCCAGACACCCAACGGTTTATTGAAGCCTTTGAATGACGAAATAAAGGGAAATCCGAGGGTAGTTCTCGGAACTGGAGACCAAGTTGGACGAGAAACTCCGGAAGAGAATATTGTTGCCATGATCGAAGAAGCAAAAAAATGTTAAAAGATGTTTTAATTGCAATGACTACGATAGTGTTGTATTGTCAATCGGGTGAATGGCACTAAATACTGAATTGCGAGAACAGTGTATTTGCAACACAAAAAAAAGAGGAGAGACGACGATGAAAAGATCTGAGTTGAATGCGATTATGAAAGAGGCGGTCGATTTTATCGACGAAATGAATTTCAAACTTCCGCCGTTCGCGTTTTGGAGTAGCGAAGAGTGGCAACAAAAAGGCTGCGAGTACGACGAGATACGAGACAATATGCTGGGATGGGACATAACCGATTTCGGCAGTGGCGATTTTTTAAAAACAGGGTTGTTGATGTTCACTATCCGCAACGGAAACCTCGACGACAAGCGTTACGTAAAACCCTATGCGGAAAAACTGTTGATTGTCGAGGAAGAGCAACTCACGCCGTTCCATTTTCACTGGAACAAAATGGAGGACATCATCAATCGAGGTGGCGGCGCTCTTGTCGTCAAACTCTACAATTCCACGAAAGACGGGGAATTCGCCGAGACGCCGGTCGACGTATCAATGGACGGCCGCAATTTCCAAGTGGCGGCGGGAAAAACGGTTCGAATCAATCCCGGAGAGAGCATAACGCTACCGACTGGACAATACCATGCGTTCTGGGGTGAGAAGGGAACCGGAAAGATTCTTCTGGGAGAAGTTTCGAAGGTGAACGACGACCGCGTCGACAACCGTTTTCACGATGAAGCAGGTCGATTTCCCGACATAGAAGAGGACGCGTCGCCACTTTACTTGTTGGGCAACGAGTATCCATCAGCCTAGAAATTCTAAACAATGAAACGTCCACTCGTGAACATGATAGGGACTACGCATTTCGATCCGGTCTGGATGTGGACTTGGGACGCTGGGAGTTGGTTGAGGGATGGTGGGTCCAGCCGCATTGCGACCAGATATCCGTTCGGGACTCCAACCAATCTCCAGTCCGCCGCGGATGTACTCGGAAACCTCCTTCGACATATTCCTGAAACGACCGCGGCGGCGGCGACTCAAACTCGGATCGGAGGCCAGTTCAGGATCGTAACTCCCATCCGGAGCGCGGTTCCCGCTCAACTCCCGGCCGATCGTCGATTTGCGCCCGCCAAGCTCCTCCGCAATTTCTTTTCGCTTCATCCTGGCTTGCAACAAAAACTTCAAATGGGATCCGAATCGCGATAAGGCTGTTTCATGCGCATTTCGGGGGGGGCCAGTATTGAAAATCCTCCTGCCCCCCCTTCATTCTGAAAAATATGCGCCCTAATATTGATGGCCCCCTTGTATTAATTAGCGATTTATCGTATAATTGGAATATCATGGGGTGGAACATATTGAAAGGAGTGAGATGCCGCTTTCCAGTATGGAATTTGAGTTGTTCGAGTCAGTGGAGTTCTACTTGGCTCTTATCGGCGCCTTGCCGGTGCCGGTGTTTCTCGTGGACGACGGCGATTGTTGCACGACGCTGACTCAGCTTGACACTCCGCAGTTGCGTGGGATCAGACGACTGTTTCCCTCCGTCGGCAATAATTGGACTCTCGATATGGAGGATTCGGATTCAGTAATAGTCAAAGCCGTTGTTTCAGCAAGAGCCGGGAACGAGAGAGTGAGTGTGAAGGGTGCGGTGGTGTCGTACAAGCATGGTCATCCTCCCGACGAGGATTTGTACATAATGGCGCATGCCGTGCCATCGAAAATCAGCGGCAAACAGTATGTGATAGTAATCGTGGAAGACATCACCGAGCTAGAAACGCTGAAGGGGATACTCTCCATTTGCATGAAATGCAATAAAATATATAATTCAGGAACCAAGGAGTGGGACAGACTGGAAAAATACATAAGCAGCAATTCGGGAGCGAGTTTCTCGCATGGGCTTTGTCCGGAATGCGCCGACGTGATGAAAGAGGAACTGGAGTCGTCCAACTGGGGACAAGGGAGCGTAGATGAGTGAAATCAACGATTTGAACCAAGCGAGCGAGACTGTGGCTATAGCCCGCGGAGTGGCCGTGGAGTCTGAACTGGGCAATGTGGCGAAGGGCGGTTTCATAGCTAGCCTAGATCATCTTTTGCGTAATCCTATGAACAGTGTTCTGGGAATGTTGAGCTTGATGAAAGATT